>DASRFG010000013.1 GCA_035651655.1 Terriglobales bacterium | reverse complement strand
TGGTGCCGAAGAAGGGACTCGAACCCCCACACCCTTGCGGGTACATGGACCTGAACCATGCGCGTCTGCCAATTCCGCCACTTCGGCCCGGAGCGTGTCGCGGGACACTTAGAACCAACAGGAAAGAAATGCTCCATTATTTTCACAGGCGGGTTGAGCCGCTGTCAAACACCGCCCTGCTAACCCCCGCCCTGCTAACCCATTGTTCCCATTCAATTACGTTGCCAAACCTGGGTCTGCCAAACTTAAGTTGCCGTGCAGCAACTTTGTTGGCGGGCAGAAACAACGCTAAGGCCCTGATTTGCATTCCAAGTGGTGAAGCGCCTGTCGCCGGGGTTTCACCTGGTGTCGTGGTGTTCGGGGGGCCTGGGCGCGAGCAGGGGAGACCAAAGTCAGCTAAACTCTTAGGCAGCGCTAAAGGACCCATCCATGTCGAGCACACCCACCGCGAAACTGGCACCCGAAGTCATCACCAAGCTTCGTACCCTGGCGCATGACCTGAGCAACTCGATAGAGACAGTCATGCAGGCATCGTACCTGCTCGGCCAAGCCAAACTCGACGACGCTAATAAACGTTGGTTGGAACTGCTGGACAATGCCTCCCGCGATGCGGCACGTATTAACCGTGATATACGGGAGATCCTGCGCTCACAAGGCTAGGCTGGCGGCTGTTTGAAAGCCTACGCTGTTTGAATGCCTACGCCGACTCCGGCAATACTACCCTCTTTTCCGCGAAACTGCGCAGGTAGTCCTGCGCGCTGCGATAACCATCCAAGGTGCCGACGTCCATGTAGTGCTCGCCCACGTGTGTCCCCCGCACGCTGTTTCCCGCGGAAATGTAGGCATTCAGCAAGTGGCCCAGGTACTGGTCCTGGCGGTGCCGCGATTCCCATAGCAGCTTGAGGGCGTGGAAGGCCCGTCCGCTGGCGGTGACGGCGCCCCAGATCCAGCGTGAGTGCGCATCCGGCTGCTTGACCTCAACCTGCTGGACGTAGCCCAAGGAATCACAGACCACGGCATCGAAGACGGTGGGATCCTGCACCGGAAAGAGCACCAGGTTCACGTCGGCTTCGGGGTGAGCTTCTAAGGCTGAACCGTACGCATTTTCCGGGAACCAGATGGTGTCGGGCAGGCCGATCAACACTTGATCATGCTGGCGCGCAAAGGGCGCGGCGCGAAACAGGGCATCGCATAAACCCAAGGGCTGCTGCTGGACCACGTAAAAGATCTCGGCAGCGTAGTGGCGCTCGGCGAAATAGCGCATGATGTCGGTCTTCTCGGCCGAAATCACCATGCAGATTTGCTCGGCGCCGGCGGCGATCATGCGCTCCACCAGATATTCGGCCACCGCTTTGGGACGCGGCACACCATCAACCACGCGGGAGCCAACCGGCAACAACTCCTTGGAACAGCCGAGGGGCTGGATGCGCTGACCGGCTCCGGCGGCGGGGATAATCCCGATCATGAGGCCATCTTCTCCTGAGCTTGATCTTCCTCGCGGTGCACGCTGCCTTTGTCTTCGATAGTGCGAGGCGTATTGCAAACACGCTGGCGCGCTTCTTCTAAATATGCGAGCAGTTCCTGGGCGCGGCTATCGCCAGTGTGCTGGTCGAGAGTACGTTCGCGCGACCGATGGGCCATTTTCGCCAGATCATGTTCAGGGCGATCCAGGGCGGCGAGAACGTCATTGGCGTTTTGCACCGGCAGAATTTCTTCTTCCGGACGGAAGAACGAATCCAATCCCAGCCACCAGTCCGAAAGAATTGCAGTTCCGCAGGCCGCAGCTTCGAAGAAACGCCCGGAGGGGCAGTATCCGGTGCGCGCCATGCCGTCGCGAGTGATATTCAGGGTTGCACGCGACGACGAGTAAAGAGACGCATGGTCGGCAGGCGCGACGTGATCGTAGTGCAAGACATTTTCCGGCCACTGCATCATCCGTGGGTAAAGTGAACCGGCGAGAACAAAGCGGGCGTCGGGCCTGGATTCCGAGGGAGCCAGAAACAAGGTCTGCAACTTGTGCTGACGATCAGGAGCATAGGTACCCATGTAGCTGAGGTCACATTGGAACTCCGGCCGGGAGGGAGCTCGCAAGTGAAGGTCGGGATCCACACAACCATAGAGCGCGCGAGCGCACCTCGCACGCCACACCTCTTCGAGTTCCCGCAAAATTGCGCCGCCGGTAAAAGATAAGTACAGGTCGAACTCGGGAATTTGATCGGCGCGCAGGTAATCGAGGTCGCCCTGCTTGAGCTTCTGCAAGGTGATGGGGGTGTCCAAGTCGTAGAACACTCGGAGGGGGCCATTCAGCGCTAACACATCATCGTTGATACGCGCGCCTTCGGGACAGTAACTGCCCACAATTACGGCATCGGAGTCGGCAGCGTCGGCCAGGGCTTGGGGGCGAACCTGGTTCCAATGAGAGTAGAGATGAAGCCGGCAGTATTCGCAATCGGCAAAATCGCGGCGCCAGGCATAGTACTCAACGTCCTTTTCATAGAAGACGCATTTGTGTCCGAGGCGATACAGTGCCCGCAGCAGTGCCCTGTAAGGAGTGGCATGCCCGTTGCCCCAGGAAGAGGAGAGCGTTAGCCCCAAAATAGTAATCTTCAACGTCTTCTCCGGCGCTTGCAGGACGTGCTTACATGGGATGAGAGCAGGACGCCGTCTGTTGCCGCCGCAGTTGTGGTGCAAGACCAATTGAGAGGTGAGGCGCGCGACGAGGAGAATAGCCTCGCAGATGACTGATAAAGAACCCGTCTATCTATACCTTACGACTGTTGGCCGACGCAGCGGCCTGCCGCGCGAGATCGAAATCTGGTTCACTCAGCGTGATGGACGCTATTACGTTATTGCGGAGCATGGTCACAGCCACTGGGTGCAAAACATCATCACCAATGCGGCCGTCCGGGTGCGGATTGGAGAACGTCTCTTCAGCGCGCGTGCTCGGGTGATTGAGGAGCAGGCCGAACACCAACTGAACGCAGAAGTGCAAGCGTTGTCACGACAGAAATATGGCTGGGGCGAAGGCCTGGTAGTGGAGCTCACGCCTGAGGTTCAATGATGTCCGCCGGGGCGAACCCGCACAAAAAGCAGAAAGGCCAGGGGATGATCGCCATAGAAGGGCGTGAGAAATCCGGGCTTTTGGTACAAGGTTAATTGTCCGCCCAGAGCAGTAGAAAGCTGCGGAACCAGTGGCAATTCGCGGTCGTAGCCCACAGTGTATGCCTGAACCCGGGCGAGGAATTGATCCGCTAACGGTAATGGCGCCCCGGCCGCTTTGTCACCCAACAGTTCACTCGTGCGATCTACGTTTTCCATGCGAGTCCATAGCGAGTTTCGCTGCAGGAAATGCAGCGTTGATTCCAGCAGGTACCCGTTGAACACTTGATGTTGCGTAAGACTGGAATTACGACCCCACAGGAGGGTGGTGGCCCAAGAGCCGCGTGCCAACGGACGGTTATACATAATGGACGCGGTCATTCTGCGAAGGTCTTCATCCGGATGCACAGCCTCCGGACTGGTGAGGTGGGCAATGGAATACTGCATGCTCCAGTTCTGCCCAGGATTCACGGTTACACGAGTGGACCACGAGTCTATGGGGCCGCTGTCAAAGTCCCAGCGATGCTCATCGGGCTCACGGCCATGAAATCCTGAACCCTCTACCCTCAACCATCGGAAAGTCACTGCGGCGGTGACCACGTCATCCACGATATGGGTTGAGTCCTGTAGATGGTGACCCAGCGGCGCAATGGGATCTTCGCTGGCGGAGGCACGGTGGATGTAGGCAGTCGGGCCCATCGCGGGTTCGCCAACCGGTCCGCCGTAGAACGAGAGCAGGCCCTCTTTGCCAAGTTTCAGATCATAGATGCCGGCGATCTCCATCAAAAAATCGTGGGGATGCTGGCCATCAATGATGGGTCGGCCGAACGCCGTCTCACCCTGCTGAAACAACTCGGGGTATCTTTCCCCAGAAATGGTGCCAGGTTCCACGCTGAGCATGGTTCGAACCGTCAACTGCCCAGGTCCGAGGTCGCGCTGCGCCATAGGCATGAACCAGTTGGTCGAGAACACTTTGTCAGCTCCACGCGGACCGCTCTGCTGCAGGAGATTGAGATACGCTTCGCCGTGGAACATCAGGCGCCATTTGCCCTTGGTCGTCATCAGCATGCGCACCTCGGAGGAGTTGGGCTGAACACTTGTTCCGGAACTGGTATGGCCCGGAATATTCTCCACCAGAGAATGCTGCGACATGTTCATGCCGGGCGGCATGGAATCCCGTCCGGTGGGTTCCGGCATCTGCTGTGCATGTAGTGAGGAAATTCCACAGCACAGCAGCAAAATTAATCTCGCGGTTCTGGGCACGTAACTTGCTTTCTTAAGGTGCTGGGTTAGCTGATGCCAAAAGGCATGGCTGCGCAGGAATCTGGATGCGCTCGCAATATCCGAGTGGCTGAATAAGAACGAAGCGAGTTTCGGAGCTTAAATGCGCAAGGCGAGCGGTCGGCCCGGCGGAGAGGTTGCGAGCAGAGGATCGTTCAAAGCGACGCGTTCCACTCGGCTTCTGTCAACGGTGATCGTCCCTGCCGGCTTGGCTGTCATACCGGGATCAACCTTCAACTCTGCCTTCACAAGAATGGGACTTGAAGAGGGTGTTGCGAAGCAGCAGGAATGTGTACCCGGTGATATCGGAGACGGATGATGGCAACCGGACGGAATCGGAGCATCAGCCGATGCCAATGCCGCCGACGCAAACGGACAGTGCGCGAGCAGTAAAGCTGCGCTTACGAGCATTACCGCCGCCGCATTGATTGCAACTCTGCTCACGGGTATGGTTTCCAGTCTAGACCTTTGGATGGCCAACTTACCAGAGCGGCTTCAGGATTCTGATGTGGCAACGAAAAAAGTGGCGACCCCTACTCGAGCGCCTTTCTTAAGGTATTGAGCCACTCATCAGTGTCGTACACGTTGGCTGCATAGTCGGCCAGGGACAGGGTCTCTGATGCGCTTGATTGAAGAGCAATAATGGGAACTCCCGCCATGTTTGCCTTTATCCAGGTCAGGAGATCCGCTCTCTCACGATAGGGAGCGTCATGCCCGACCAGCACGGCGTCAAAGTGTTGCGATGCGGCAACTTGTCTCGCCGCCGAGCTCCCCATCACTAACACCACGTCGTAGCCGGCGTGCTGCAGTAGAAGCTTGCGAGTTTCAGCCAGCATTACATCGAATGCCACACAAAGTATTCGCTGGCCCGAATGTTTGTCTGCATCGGTAGATCGAGGCGGTCCCGCAGAGCTCATTGCTAACAACATGGTTAGCCCTCCGCGCGCCCGGCTCTGCGGGCGGCTTTCAAGAATCATTTGCACGGGAGGAGGTGTTCGCAACTGCCTCGCCAATTGCGAGCTGCTTTAAGTGATTTACCTGAGGTGACTTACTGAAATGTGGAGATTGATTAAAAATGGAAGCGGGTAATTTTTACCGCAGAGCAGCCCAAACGGCCCAGAAAGCCGCGTTCCGAGCTGGATATGACATTACGAATTGTCAGCGAGTTAGCGCGGCTTCACGTGATCCAGATTCACAGTGGCGCCGGATCCTTCGCCGACTTTGCCGGAGAACGGCTGGTCGCGCTCTTCAGGAGCAAGGCCGGCCATCTCACGTCTGCGATTTTCAATGTCTCGCAGTCCGCGCAAGATCACCGCTTCTTCTTGCACGTATTGCTCTTCCGTGATTTCAGCCGAATCCAGTTTTTCCTGAAGTTCGAGCAGTTGCTCTTTGAGCGGAGCATCGTCGGTGTACTGCTCCTCGGCCACCTTCGCCAACGTGCGCATGATGAACTTGAAGCCGGTAATGGGAGAGAACAGTAAGTCATCAATCAGGAACATACTTTTATCCAGGTAGAGCTCAACCAGTGCCGCGCTCCAACTTCAGTCGAATATTTACAAAATTATATGGCGGCCAGGGCCCGGTGTATTTAAAGTTCAACCGCTCGCCATACTTCTTGGCGATACGGTTCACCGCCGCGTCAAATGCTGATTCGCGATCTCGTTCCACCAGAAAGGCGGCATTCAAAATCATTTTGTCGCCGATGGGTTTATTGTCGCGGGAAGCCACGCACGAACTACGCAGGCCTTCATAAATTTCGCGGACGTATTGCGCGGAGCGCTCTGCCAGGGCTTTATCAATCATCCGGCCGAGCTGCATCCGGGCCACATAGGTGGACTGTAGATGCTTGCGCGTGATTTCCTGGTGGAACTGACGTATCTCTTCGTCTTCGTGCTTCAATTCTTCAATGATTCGTTCCCGGTCCCAGTTAACTTTTAATCCGAACTCCAGCTTGCCGGCCATCTGGTTCAGGACGTCTTTGAGCGAAGGATAAATACTCTTCAGCACCTCGCGGATGTCATCGTCGGTGCGAAACACCGTGCCGAAGCTCATCGGGATGATGGTGTGACTCTTCATTACGGATTCGATCACGTGTTCGTGGGCGAGAGCGTTTTCACGGGTAGGGTCGAACATGTAAACCGACGTGTTGCTGACCACAGCGGCGATATCCTGGTAGTTCACCGTGTACACCATCTCGCCCTGTCCGCCGATACCCATCTTGCCGAACTCCATGGACTGGTCCGCCTGGATGACGCCGTAGACGTAACGACCGCCCTGGCCTGGAGCCGTATCAATGGAGCGGGGCGGCGATTCAACCCGCACGTGTACATCTTCGCCGCGAATGCTTTCCACCTTGGCAGTCCTGCGGGCGCGTTTTGCGGTGCTGCGCTTCTGGCTAGTTGGCATCAGAGTCCCTCAGCATACGTTGAATGGTGCTTAGCAATTCGTCAACTTCTATCGGTTTATATAAAACAGCTACATTATTCCGCTCCGCACGGTCGGCTACCTCCTTATTGGCGTAGCCGGTCAGAAGCACGCAAGGTACGGAAGGAGAATGTTCTCTGGCAACCCCAATCACATCAAAACCAGTGCGATCTCGTTCCAGCGACAGATCGCACAAGATCACCTGGAAGGCCCCATCCTTAAGAGCAGTGGTGGCTTCTTCCGATGAAAGCGCCGCGACCACGTCGTAGCCTTGCTCTTCAAAAAGCAACCTGTATGTAAATAACACTGAGGGCTCATCATCTACCACCAACACCCTCGGTTTTGGATTCGCGGCCATCTTCAATTAACGAACCAGTGGAAAGTCCAGCTTGAAAATTGTGCCCTTACCGACTTCGCTCCGCACACGGATCCGTCCTCGGTGATTCTCGACGATGCCCTTTACAATCCACAAGCCAAGACCCGTGCCTCTTTGGCCTTTGGTGGTGACGAAAGGCTCGAACATATTTTCCCGAATCTCGCGCCGGATGCCGGATCCGCTGTCAGCCACCACAAGCCTGGTCCAGCCACGCACCCCGTCCATGGAGCGTATGTGCCGCGTGCGAATGGTCAGTTTGCCACCCTGAGTCATGCTGTCGCGAGAATTCACCACCAAGTTTGAAAGCACTTGACGGAAATTGTCCGCCGAGCCGATCAGCGGTGGTAGATTGCCCAACCGCTTGTCCACGGTGATTCCCGCGGTCGCCAACTGCCGCGCAAAGAGGGTGAGGGTGTCTTCGACCACGACATTAAGATCGAAACCACCAACCTGCTCGGTGTTGCGATAGAGGCCAAGCATCTGGCGAACAATACGCGTGACCCGCTCGGTTTCGCTCTTGAGAATTCCATACAGGGGCTCGGCTTCCGGCCTCAACTTTCCCGGCATCAAGTAGACGGCATTCTTGATCGCTTCCATGGGATTGTTGATTTCGTGGGCGATGGTGCCCGCTAACCGGCCGGTGGCTGCGAATTTTTCCATCTCCAGCATCCGGCGCTCGACTTGCAACTGCTCTAACTTTTTCCAGGCAGTAAAGTCGCGTAAAACGGTCACGGTATAAGACACCTGGCCGCGAGCGTTGTAAATCTTTCCCGATCGAGCAGCGTATTCGATTTCAGCATTCGTACCGGGATGAAACAGGCGCAGCGGCTTGTTCTCTTTATCAGCAAAAGAGAAAGTAAAAGCGGTCAGGTAAGCGTCCAGTTTTGCCTGGTTTCTCACAATGGCAGGATGTTGCTGTTCGGACCCGGCGCCCAGCAACTCTTTGGCAAGCGGATCGAACAACACGACTTTGGCAGAGTTATCGGCGACGATAATAGGATCGCCGACGTTCTCAATCACCAGGTTGAGGCGGTCGCGGTCCTGGCGGACAATTTCCTCAGTTTCTCTCAGCCGTTCGAGGTTCGCGCGCAGTTCTTGGTCAGCGCGGCGGAGATCGGTGACATCACGCATTACCGTCACCATGCCGCTGCGCGAGCCGTCACTGCTCTGGGTGGGCGCGCACACCGCCTCGAACAAGACTTCTTCGCCCTCCATCACATCTACCAGCGTCAGGTCGCGCGAACTCTCGTCCGCGCTGATTGCCATGGATGAGAGCGCGGCAGAAAAAAGAAGATTGTTCAACTCCACTGCGCGCGCTCCGCCTTCGCTGATCCCTTCCGGGGCGCGGAAGAAGCGCTCCGCCGCCTTATTTTGCATGACCACCCGGTGATGCGTGTCGGTGAGGATCACCGGATCAGCCATGCTCCTCATGACCGTCCGCATTTGCGAGATGATCACATCCATGTCTCGCATGCGGTTGTAATAATGTTCGACCTTGAACAGGCGGGCGAGATAACGGTTCGCCAGCTCAATCATGCTTTGGAGCTGCCGTATCTGCGCGTCGTTGGTGGTTTTCTTCACCTCTACCAGCACCGCCGCCGCATAGGCGCGCATGGCACACGTAGAGCAGACTTGCTCGCTAAGTTGTAATTTGCGCGGCGCGCGGAAATTCTCGACAGCCAGGCATTGCTGGCTGCGTTCGCGTTCCGCTTCCCAGCACAGGTTTTGATTGCGATAAACAATAGGATGGCAATAGAGAGGGGCGCCATTCACTCCCAGACCTGCCACCACGGCCGGTTGCATGTCGTGCAAGGGACGGACGATTGGATTATCGCCCCAGAGAGAGGTCCGGAATTTTTGTAGAAAGGCTTTGCTGCACTTCAGGGCGGCTGCGGGTTCGATGTCGCCGGTTTCGAAATCAACGCTCAACACCAGGGCGCGAACAAAACCGAGACCAACTATTTCCTCCAGGAGGATGGGGAAAATTTCTTCGGAGCGCTCTGCAGAGAGCAGCCGCAGACCAGCAGTGCCACCCACCGAACTGGCTCTGCCATCGGGCCCGGAGGATTGCCAGACTCTCTTCCGGACCATCTTCCGGACCATCGCCGTTGCCATTTCCGCGCCTTGGCCCCCTGCCAGTAGTTAGCGCCGCGCTGGCCGTCGAGAAGGAGCCCGCGTCCCACGTCGTGTGGTTTCGACGATGGCAGGTGGAGGCTCTACTTCCGCGAGCTGCGGCCGCGAAACCAGTCCGACCAAACCCACGGCATCGGCATATTTAAGGTAAGTGTCAATGGAGGCGACCACAACCCGAGCCTCCACCGTGATCAGGTCAATGCCGACCAGCGAAATCCGGACCCAGGCGTCAATGACGATGCCTTTGTCCAGTACCCGGTCAAGAACATCGATCAGGCTAGAACCACCCGATACCCGTTCTACCGCCATTCTCTCCTCCTCAAGTCGCTACCGATTTCGCGTTTTCCGTGGTGCTCCGCCACGTGGAGCTGGCGGTCTCGCAAGTCTTGCCCTGGGCTGCGCAATCTCCGGCGACGATTGCGCTGGCATCGTCAGGTGGGGATCGTACTTCCACCAGTTGAGCCCGATCTGCTCCGCTTTATCTACTGAGCACACCAGCAGCCGAATGCGAATCGTGAGTAACTCCACATTGGCCAGGGAGATGCGTATGTCGCCGGCGACCACCAGACCCTTGTCGAGTACGCGATCCAGGATGTCGAGAAGATTGGCCGTTCCCGAGATGCTCGGCACTCGTTCCATAGGCTTCTGGCGCTTAATTAATACGGATGGTGACGCGGCGCGTTAACGCTACAGTTGGAGAATCCTAAACGCGTTGCGATTCGCTGTCAACCGGCCCTAATCGCGGCATCCCGCACATTAGCTGACCAGTTGCACCGAATGGAGTGCCCAACAGATTGCTGAACCTCGCCGCCGCGATTAGATTCAACAATGCGCAGAGCTGTTGCTTCACTTCGGCAAAAGATTCCCTAACGGACCCAGCTCAAGGTTCAAATCGGCTGGAGAAAGCCCGAACTGGGCGGCCAATTCGTGGATCTTGGCCTCGAGCTTCATGAGTGCCTGTCCCATCTGTTCCAATTGTTCGTCCGTCAGGCTGCCTCCCTCCATGCGACGGATGGCCTGCCGTTCCAACAATTGACGAAGCAGCTCAATGAGGCCAAGCACCAGCTTGGCCAACCCTTGTTCTATATTCTCGCCCGAACAATCAATGCGCTGCAGGGCTCCATCACTGGCATTGGATAGCTGCCGTCGCAGGTCCGCGATGGCTTGCTCGATCTCGCCGGAGGAAAATTGTTTCGAATCCGTCATGGTTGATTTATGGTTGCGTCGGCTGACCTGGAGCGGGCAAAGACATGAACTCTGTCGCTGCCCACGGACCCGTAACTCTGATTCTGACCTCCGCGGAACCAGGGAACGCACCTGCCGTTTGTTGAAACTCGCGCACCGAGGACCGTTTCACCAGGGCGTAGCAGCGAAGACCCTGCGAGTTGGCCTTCTGCAGCCAATCTCGGGTCAATCCGACGGTCAACTCCTGCAGTTTAGCAGCTGTTTGTTCCAGGGTTTTAGATCGGGCCTGGCGTTGCTGCAAGTATTCACGGCCGGAAGTCGTCGTTTGCTCCTCCGCGCGGGGACTTTTCAGCGTGACCTGGATTTCCATCTGGACGTCGTCCTTTAAGCGATGGAGGGCCTCACGGCACGGTTCGCTGTGCTCGCGAAGATAGTCACGAAGCTCTGATTCGTTGGCGAGCACCGTGGGAAAGCGAAATGGAATGATTCCTGTTCGCGAAAGAATATCCTGAAGAACACGATTGAACTGAAGCACCGCGTCAGTGGCATTCCCCTCGGGTTGAGTCTGGAATTCAGAGATGAAACAGCGGAGCTCCCCTTCCGTAAGACTCTCGACCTGAGCCCCCGCTACCCCGGTTAGTGCAGGCGCAGCTTGAGGCCCGGATTCCGTGATGCAATACGCGAGCACTGGCATGAGAAAGGACCACAAACGAAGCCCGTCGCTGCTACTTTCGTTTTCTGGGCAGGGGTAATGGCTCTGTCCGCTGCCGCAGGGCAGTTTCAACCGAAGTGAGCAGGACATTCAAACCCACATACACCAGGTCAACCTGGGCCAGCGAGATAATGAGCCTTCCGTGAATGACGATACCGGAATTGAGCACATGGTCGAGGATGTCCAGAAGAGAAACCTCGTCCGCAGAGTCGCCGTCGTTGACCAGAAAAGACATGGAGGTATTCCAGAGACGCAACAACAGCTACTCGACTAGGTCTCCGCCTCCCGCGTGACAAAAGAATAAGGTGGCCATGGACCTGTACATTCGATGCGGCGCTGATTTTCCCATTGGCGCGAGAAGCGTGCCAACAATCGCTCCAGCTTCTTGCGATCTGTACGGTGCAGCAGGATGGAGCCGTGCCATAGCAGGCCGCGCTGCCCCGAGCTGACTGCGCCTCCGGGGCTCAATTCTTCCACCAGTTGCTTCAACGCTTCCACGAAGCCGGCAATTTCTCCATCTGCCGCGTTCGAGGAGCGCGCCTGTAACCCTGCCGCCTTCGCGCTCAGGTATTCCCTACCTGAGCGTGGTATTTGAGTGGCTACCGACTTGTGCGGCAGTTCGCCAAATATCTTTACTCCCCATTCGTCCGCTGCTTCAATTCGTTTCAAATCGGATTGCAAACTGGCCTTGCGCTCGGCAATGTGCTGCTTTAACGAGGACTCACCCAGAAACACAGTGCCGAAGCGTGCAGGCAGCAGCGCGCGTTTTTGAGAAATGGCCGACACCACCCGTTGATGCCTCACACTTACGGCGGCCAGCCAGTCCAGGTTCTCCATGTTCTTAACAAGATTGTCGGCGAATTCGGATTTGCTGACTGGGCTCACCCATGAGACCAGGCCGGCACTTGCAATCGCTTGCACCTGCGCCTGGCCATCAACACCGGCAACGTCAGGGGTCTCGCCTGCCTCTTGACTGATTCCGTAAAGGTACAAAACCGTCTCCGGAGATTGGCTACTCTTTCCGCTGCGGGTTGTTTTTTTGCTCTTCAACCGAGGCACCAGATTTGCCGGGTCAAGCTTTGCAGGCCTCGCCGGCCCACAATTTCCGAGGGAAAATTTCGCATAACGTAAATGTCGCGTCCGCGCCGTCTACCAACTCTGGCCAGGGTCGCCAGTTGCCACCGTCGCGCCCGCTGACAGCGATCGCAGTTTTTAACATCTTCTCTGAACAATACGCGGTTCACAACCATGGGGCCGAGTGGCAAGTCCAAATCGGACAACTGGTGAAGCAGTCGCTCGGTCTCGCGGTCCGGGAGAGGCTCGGCCAGCATCACCGTCCAAATCTGTGTTCTGGCTGAATCTTTCAGCAGTTGGCGCAGTTCGCGCACCCGCTGGCCCATCTCCGCAATCTGTACCGCTACATCGCGGGCGAGAGCTAGTCTACGGTGCGCAGAGAGGGTTTTCAACAGAAGGCGCGACCACACCTGCATCCGCTCGGGCATGCGCAAAAGTTCGAGGGCATGTCCGGTAGGAGCCATGTCAATGACCACGCGCCGGTTGTTTTTGTCGTCGTTGCCGGACGAGTTGGCGGAAAGCAAATCGAGAATGCGAAACACCGCGAAAACTTCGTCAACTCCGGGGGGAACCACATCCAACAGCGCGGAAAATAACCGCCGCTCGAACGAGAGGTCCACCCCCACTCCGTCGCCGTCGCGAGAGAGTGCAACGTCAATTTGCTGACGTACCGTCGTTACCCATTGGGCAAATTGAGAGGGAGCGTCAAGCTCGGAGGCCATCAGACCTGGATCATCGAGCACGGATGTCGCGCTGTCACCCACGGGTTGCTGAAAAATGTCGTCCAGGGAAGGCGCGGGATCAACCGAGCAGATGGCGACGTTGGGCTTTGATTTGCGGATCTGCCATGCCAAGCCTGCCGCAATTGTGGTCTTGCCGACCCCACCCTTGCCTACAGACATGATCAGCGACTGTTGCAGCTGCGGCCAGCTCCCGGACTTCAGCTTCGGTTCCGGCGCTTTTGGCGGCGCGATTTTCAGGCCAAGCGCTCTCTTTTCAAACACGTGCTCGGCAAAGCGCTGTAGATCGCTTGCCCCAAGAACGGGTGAGCCGACGTCCTCCCCTATGTGAGTATGAGCGCTTGGAAATTGCTTCTTCAGCAACGGCAATGCGGAGCGGGTGGCAAGCGCGCGCTTTTTGCAAGTGGCACAGCCGGCGGCTGCTCTCACCGCGCGGTTGAGAACTATGCTGCTGAATTCCAGGTGTTCGGGCGAATCGCGCAGTTGTTGCGCGCATCGCAAAGACTCGTTCAGCGCAAGTCGTTCCGGAGTGGTGACCAGAAATAATTTGGCGTTGCCGATGAGCGCATCCCGGATTGCCTGCACGATCTTTCGCCAGGTCCCGAGAAATGCTGCAACTGGCTTGGCAGTGCCGCCAAAATGCGCTGCCAGAACTGCATCGCGGCTGCTCGCTAGTTCAACAAAATCCAGAAACCGGGAGAAGTGCTCGGGCAGACTCAGCAAACGAAGAGTGTGCCCAAATGGCGCGGTGTCTACAACGATGCTGTCAAACTCCGCGCCACCAAGAACGTCATCAATGGCAAGTAATGATGACACCTCGGCCATGCCTGGGAGCGTGGCATCCAGCAATGGCTCGATTTCCTGGCGAGTGAAGATCGTCCCCTTCTCAATGGTCGCCAAGAGTTCATCTTTATACTTTGCCAGGAAGGCGCGGAAACGCTTGGCTGGATTGAGTTGCCATGCGCTCAGATGTCCTTTGGCGGGCAGCGGAACCGGGGTGGGCCGTTCGCCTAATTTGAGCTGCAAAATGTCGGCTAACGAGTGGGCGGGATCGGTTGACAACAACAGCACGTGCCGGCGGGGGCTTTGTAGGGCGCTATACACCGCATAGGCGGCGGATACGGTACTTTTGCCCACTCCGCCTTTACCCAGGAAGAATGCCAGCTCTGGCATGCCGCTATTCTAAAAGAACTGCCAGACCGGACCGTTTGTCGCGTCGCGACCGGCGGGGGGTGACGGAAATCAGTTCTCTGTCCGGCAACACTAAGCAGAGTAGCTGAATCGTATATGACGAATGAAACTCCTCAAACCGCCTCTGGCCACCAAGCTTGCCGCCCTAAAAGACGAATTCTGGGTACGGTGGGCGACAATGCTGATTTTGGGCGTACTTTCGCTGCTGGCTCTACAACGGCTGGCCCGCTAGCCAGTCCATCTAGGACTCCGGCCTGGGTTCCCGCAAACGATTCGCTTGGTCGCGATAAAACGGTCTTAGTGCTTATTTTTGTGCTGCTCGCTATACGCGATGCCAGCCTGCACCTCGCTAATCGCCTGGTCTATATGGCCGATGGCCTTGGCGCGGTGGCCACCTTTGTCGTGCATGGCTTGTTCCAATGCTTTTTTCGCCTGATTGAGATGGGCCAATGCTTCTCTCATTTTTGGTTGATCCGCTGCCGCCTGACGGGCGGCTGCCCTGGCCTGTGGCGGTTGCGCGACCGACGGGATTGCCAACAACAACATCATGGCTACGGAAGCAACGGTGATGCGCAGCTTGTTTTTCATTGAGCACCTCATGAAAACTCCTGGACGGATATGTGCTATGTACAACGAATTGTTGGATGCGTGCAAGCGTTGCGAGATGGTTCAATGTATGTCATTCCCGGAAGTGAGGAATCCCTATCGCGGGGTGTCGGTGATGACACTGCCGTTATTTTGGGCGGAGAAAGTCTGCGGAAATTGAGCATGCCGCCACAGAACGCGGCCATCCGGAAGCCAAACCCGAGGGCCGCAAGGCGGCCTAATCCGGTAGGGGCTTAACAGAGCACTCCTGAACAGGTTTTAATGAAAGATTTGACCAGACGGAGAACCTGCTCCTCCGTGTAAACTGAATACAAGCAGTTCGGCACACGGTAGAATAATCATGTCTTCTTGGAGAAATAACTATGCCCGGTCGAGGCCGTTCAAGCTTTACCAAACGTCAGAAGGAGCGCTCACGCCAGGACAAACAGCGTGAGAAAGCCGAACGCCGTAGTCAGCGAAAGTCGGAGAAACAGGACCGCGGCCCGGAAGCCGATATCGGTCACAACGATGTGCTCTCGGACGAGTCCGAGCTGCTACCTCTTTCAGCGTTCGATCCCGAAGATCCCGCCCGCAGCGACCACAGCGACGATTAGCCTCAGTTACAATGCAGGCCAGTTGGTCTTGGAGGAGCAATGAAGCGCGTGCTACCAGGGCTGTTGCTTCTATTCTTAGCGTTGCCGATATTTGCCCAGGGTGCTCCGCCTCAAGCCGGGGCCAACCAGCCTTACACCATGGAGTACTACTACAAAGTCCAGTGGGGGCGTCAGCAGGAGTTCCTGCAGCTTTTCCTGAAGAACCACTACCCACTTCTCAAGAAGAGCGTGGAGGGCGGCCGCATGGTGTCAGTAAAAATAGAAACACCTGCCAACCACATGACCGAGGATGCACGTTGGGACTATCGAGTCACAATCAAGTTCAAGAACTCGACCGCTGCAACAACCGCCAATCCAGAGGAGGAGTCCCTGATCAAGCAGCTATGGCCTGACCAAGAGACTTACAAGCGCGACGAGCAGCGCCGGTTTGAAATATTGTTGGCGCACTGGGACATGCCGGTGACGGACATCACCCCAGCAGGTAAGTAAATCGAGCGGCGGCGTACGAAAAGCGCCGGACTCCACACCTTTAATCACGACCTAGTAATAGAACTTCAAGCCAAACTGAATCTGACGCGGCGGCCGCGCAGCCGTGGCAAATCCGAAATTCCCACTACCCAAGTGCTTGGATCCTCCTGACGGGACGGTGAAATTCGTGTGATTGGGAAGATTAAAGACCTCCGTCCGGAATTCCAAATGGGTCTTCTCAGAGGTGCGGAAGGTCTTAAAGATAGACAGGTCCCACTCCTTGAATCCCGGTCCTTGAACAATGTTCCGGCCGGCATTGCCAAAGCCAAAGAGATCCCATGCCGGCGCTCCTGGAGGCGGGTCCTGGAAGGCACAAGTGTTAAAGAAGGTCCCAGGAACACAGGGATGACCGTTGGGATCCTGGCCCGGTACCAAGTCCGCTCTTTGACCGCCATCGGAGTTCGAGAAGCTGCCGTTGTTGTCAGTGATCGTGTACCAGTTCCCGCTGGCCAGCGTGACGATACCGCCTAACTGCCACCCACCCAGGACATGCTCAGCCAAACCGCTAGCATTGCCGGCAAAAGGTTTGCCGTGGCCGAAGGGGAGTTCGTAAAGGTGACTGAAGACGAAACGATGGCGAACGTCAAAGTCAGAGTTCCCGACTTCCCACTCCGGATGAGCTCGGAAGAAGCGGGGGCCGCTGTTGTTGTCTGATCCCAGGTTAGCGGACGATGCATTATCGATGGAGTGGCTCCAGGTGTACGACGCCAGGAACGACAAGCCGGCAGAAAAACGCTTCTCGAGACGGGTTTGCAGCGAATGGTAATGCGATGATCCGCTCGAGGCGAAATTGGTAATACTAGTGTCAAACACCGGATTGCAATTCCCAGCGGCGTCGCATTGCTGCACTGGCCGTCGCTGGGCAAAGGCCGCGGAAGGATCGGATGTCGGGTTCGCTTGGTTCGCATCGTAAAAGGTGTAAAGTTTTGTCCCCTTCGATCCGGCGTATGCGACCTGCAGGACAGTCTGGGCGGGCAACTCATACTCAGTTGAGAAATTCCACTGCTGCATGTAAGGCGCAACAATTTTCGGATCAAGTTGCAGCAATTGCGGAGTATTCGGATCGGTCAGTGCCGTCGCGGGAAATCCATTGAATAAATGACTGAGCCCTGGAATTGAGCAGTCGGTCTGTCCGGGAGCGGGATTAGCTGAGGAGGCACTGCACGGCTGATTGAAGTTTTCGGTCACGAAAAATGGCGGATTAAAAGCAGGGCTGGGGTTCGACCAGGGGCCGGTTTCATAACCGCCGTAAAATATTCCGTAACCGCCGCGCACCACCATCCGCGAAGTCAGCTTGTAAGCGAAACCGATGCGGGGAGCAAAATTGTTCTTATCTGTAGGAACCAACCCGCGGGGCGCCGTGGCGCTGATTGGGATTGATGCACCGATAAAGGGCGTGAACTGCGTTACCAAACCTTTCGGAACAAGCAGCGTTCTGGTTTTGATATCGAAGCTGGCCTGGTTGTCGAATCTTTCTTTGACCGGCACGAAAACGTCATAGCGAAGACCCAGGTTCAACGTCAGCTTAGGCGTTACCTTATAATCATCCTGGGCGTAAAACGCATACACCGGCCGACCGTAGTCGACGTTATGGAGGTTGGTAATGTTCCCCCCATTGGTTAACCCCAGTAGAAATTGAGCGAATCCCGAGCCACCGGACCCTGTTGCGGCTGGGTTATCAGTCAATGGGCCGTCGAAAACCAGGTTGCCGCGAGGCGAAGCGGGCTGAAAGATGGTGAATTCCTCACTGCGGATCTCGGCCCCAAATTTAATTGTGTGTTTATCTCGGATCCAGGTCAGGTTATCGGAGTAGCTGTAAGTATTCTGGATCTCGAGTGACGGCAGATAGGTTGGGTCGCCAATCGAATCCACATCACCGAAATCGAATTCCGGCATGCCGCCGTTCGTAGGAATGAAAGGGACGCCAGGAATACCCAGTGAAGCGGAGACGTCCTTATTGAAATTGAATTGGAAGCGGCGAGAGTGGATCCGGTTATAGCCAAAGCGGAATTCGTTCACCAGGCGGGGTGTAAAGATGTGGGTTTCACTTAACGCGATGCTGCGATAGGCCTGATCTTCATCGCCCGTGGCAAAGTCGCTGCCATTGCCGCCTGTCGCCTCGAACACGGCAGGAATAATGCTCGGCTGGTGCTCATAACTGAAACGAAAGAAGGCAGTGTCCTTATCTGAAAACCTGTGATCAACCCGGGTATCGAAGTTGTTGCGGGTCTGACGCAACTTTGGATTTGACTGGAAGTTAAAGCCTCCGCCATTGGCATTCGGAAGCGGGAAAAGCTGGGTCAATCGCCTCGCCAAGGGGTCGATGACTCCCGCTGGGATCACATTGCTCGGATTGCCGCTTCCGTCATAGCCGAAGGGCACACCGCAAATAGTGCCCGAGCCCAGAGTTTGTGCCAGCCGGCTATTGAAGATCTCTCCTCCGTAGGTCGGGACACCATTACAGTCAAGCACTCCAGTAGGAGAAGAGAGGTCGAGTTGAGATGAGAAATCACCAGCCCTCTGCGCGGCTGTAGGTACCGTCGCGACCAGCGACTCGCCCTGGCGAACGCGCAGCCCTTCATAGTCCACAAAGAAGAAGCTGCGGTTACGGCCATCGTAGAGATGCGGAATGAATATTGGCCCGCCGAATGTGGCGCCAAACTGGTTCTGCTGGTACGGAGGTTTCTTGTTGTCGAAAAAATTGCGGCCATCCAGGTGATCGTTACGGATGAACTCGTACACATTCCCATGAGGCGAGTTGGTGCCGGATTTGATGGTGGCATTTAATACAGCACCGTTGCCACGGCCGAACTCGGCGCTGTAGGCATTGGTTTGAACTTTGAATTCCTGTAAAGCGTCCACGGACGGCTGAATCACGTAGCTGGTGTTATTCAGCAGATCCGTCAAATTGGAATTGTTGTCCACACCGTCGAGAAGAATGTTGTTCTGGTAGGAGCGCCCGCCGTTGGAGCTGAAGCCGTAACTGTTGGCGTTGCGAGCGCCAGGTTCACTCGGAACCACGCCCGCGCTGAGCTGAGCCAGCTGAGCAAAGTTGCGGCCGTTGAGCGGCAGGTTCGCCATGGCGCGGCTGTCCACCAATTGCCCCAGTTCGGATCTTTCCGTCTCCAGCAAAGGAGCCACATCGGTGACCGTGACGCGATCAAGGATTTGGCCGACTTGCAGGGCGATGTCCACCGCGGCACGCTGTTGTACCTGGAGCTCGATTGCCTCTGTCACCGAGGTCTTAAATCCTTCTTTCTCAACGGTCACAGAGTAGCGGCCAATGCGAAGCGGCGAAGCCACATAGTCGCCAGAGCTACTAGTGGAGGTTACGAACGCGGTGCCTTTATCCACATCGCTAACCGTGACCTTCGCTCCAGGAACCACAGCCCCAGTGGCGTCCCGCACCGTACCGACGATACTGCCGGTGTCTTTTTGGGCCCACAAGCTCGCGGAAAGGCCAAAGCACAACACGAGAAACGCGATTCCGGCGGCACCCTTGCGCAGAAGAAACGTTCCCAAGTCGAGATTGCGAGAATGGTCAACGATGCGGTCCATGACAGCCCTCCTGGAGGCGTGCAGAAGCCAAAAGCCCCGCTACCTGCTCACCCGGGGAAAATTACCAGGCTGCCGCGATCGCCGGGGGGGGGACAAGTTGCCCTTCGACCAAACGGAATACGGCCCTGGCGCAGGATTTTTCTTTCGGCTTTGGGTGTTTATATCGTTTAGGAAAGAAAGTCAATTCCTATTTGCCGTTAAGCCCTGCTCTCAACAATAAATTTAATTTCTGGTAAGCGATCAGACGAGTGCCTTGCACAGCCACGGCTTGAAACGGAAGCCGTCACCTGATACAAGGGCGGATTAAGATCAATCCCGTAAGAAAGTCACCAAGTTCCAAGACGTTTTGCGGGATGCAGCTAGCTCTGCCCATTCGCAGGGAGAGGAAACAGATGAAGAAACTGGGCGTAGGGGTGGTGGGCAGCGGGATTTACGGTGCGGTCCATGCGCGAACCTACAGCAAGGACCCTCGGGTGGATTTGCTGAGAGTATGGAGCAGGAGTGGGTCACGAGCAAAGAAAGTCGCCCAGGAATATCACTGCAAGCCCACTACACGCTTCGGAGATATGCTGGAGGACGACCGCATTCAGTTGTTGTCCATTGCTACCCCGGATCACGCCCACACGGAGTACGCCATTGCTGCGTTAAAGGCCGGCAAACACGTGCTGCTTGAAAAACCTATGGCCAAAACTACAAAGGAATGCGAAGCCATCCTGGCTGCAAGGGACCGGTCTGGCGCCAAGCTTATGGTGAATTATCACAATCGGTGGTATCCCGCATTCATCGCGGCCAGAGATGCAATTGCGGAGGGTAGGATTGGCAAGCCAGTGTGCGCGAACTTTGTGCTTTCTGACACAATTTCATGGGTGGAAGGCAATATGACCTGGGCTGAACATAGCGGTCCGGAATGGTTTTTAATGACTCACATAGCGGACCTGGCCTGCTGGATGTTGGGGGACAAGCCCAAAGAAGTGTTTGCCATGGCCAGGGAAGGTCTTCTCCGAAGCAAAGGCTTCAAAACCCGTGATTTAGTAAAGGCCACCATAAAAACGAGAAAGGGCGCCCTCGTGCACTTCGAATCATCATGGGTCCTAGCCAGGAATTGGCGCAATCCGGTGAATGACATGTGGCTCTCCGTGCAGGGCGAGACCGGCAGGATTGACGTGGCCGCTGATTACGAGAACATCACGATTACAGCCGACAAGTACCAGACTCCCTTTGTGATGCTGAACGTGACCGAGGAACCTCCGATCGTTGATTTCGTCTCGTGCGTACTCGAGGACAAGCCCTCCCCAGTGAGCGGCGAGGAAGGCATGATCGCCACGCAAGCGGTTGAAGCTGTCGTGAAGTCCTACCAAACCAACAAAGTAGTGAAGCTCTCCTGAGAACGAACAGATGACGCACAAATGGAAGGAGTACCCGAAATCGCGGCAGATGTACGAAGACGCCAAGCGCGTTTTCGCGATGGGAGTGGGATCGCAAGTGCAGAGCTTCAGCCGGCCCCATCCTCTCTACATGACTCATGGGAAAGGAAGCAAGCTCTACGATGTTGATGGTAACGAGTTCATTGATTACTTGCTCAATTACGGACCGCTCATTTTAGGCCACTCCCCGAAAGTATTGAACGACGCGGTCCGGGCACAGCTCGATAAGGGAACAGCCTTCGGCGAACCGCATCCCCTTCAGATCGAAGCCGCTCGCTTGCTGGTGGAAGCGGTGCCCAGCTTTGAGGTAGTGAACTTCAACAACACGGGGTCGGAAGCGGTGCAGGCCGTACTGCGTCTGGCGCGGGCTGTAACCGGCCGCACGAAATTCATCAAGTTTGAGGGCCACTACCACGGATGGATAGACAATGTATTTTTCAGCTTTCATCCCGACCAGGGGGAAGATTTCGGCACTCGTGAAAACCCCAAGCCTGTGATCCACAACTACAGCAAGGGGATCACTCCCAATGTTCTGGACAACGCTGTGGCCCTGCCGTGGAACAGTCTTGAGTCTGTTGAGAAAGCATTCCGCACGCACAAGGGTGAGATTGCCGCAATCCTGACCGAACCCATCATGAGCAATTGCGGCATCATCATGCCCCGTCCCGGCTATCTGGAAGGGCTTCGAAAGCTCGCCACCGCGAACGGAGCCATGCTTATCTTTGACGAGACCATAACCGGAATGCGCGGAGCGCTCGGCGGGGCGCAGGAAATATTCGGCGTGATTCCCGACATCACTTGCGGCTTTAAGGCATTGGGCGGGGGCTTCCCTATCTTCGTCTACGGAGCGAGCGCTGAAATAATGCAAGTGGTCTCGAACCGGCAAGCGGTGCACGCGGGAACTTTCAACGCGAATGCTGTCGGCTGCGCTGCCGCTATTGCAGTGATTAAGGAACTAAGGAAAGACAATTGCGGCATTATTCGCCGCATCAATGAAGTGGGCAAGCACATGATGAGCACAATTGCCGCGATGGCGAAAAAGCATGGGATAACTGTACGCATCCAGGGTCCGGGATCGGTGTTCTGCGTCTCCTTCCACGGTCACGAAATCTGGGACATGCGGGACGCATTCGACGAGTCCAACGACAAGTATTTTGTTTTCCGCCAACTGCTTCTCGACAACGGAATCCATATTTTTCCCACCGAAAAGGGCCTCTGGTACCTTTCCGCCGCGCACACCGATGAGGATGTCCAGAAAACGCTGAGCATAGTAGACCGCGTTTTCGCCACCATGAAGGGCATGGGTTTGTGAAGGCCCGGCGGGTCCGCATGGGTGTGGTCGGCTGCGGCATTTGGGGGCGAATGCACATGCGTGCTTATTCGCAGCATCCGTCAGCCGACTTGGTGGCCATCTGTGACAGCGATAAGAAACGAGCTTTGCAGGCGGCCAGGGAGTTTGGAGTTCCACAGGTGTTTACAGATGTCACGGAGATGCTGCGGCAGAACCTGGAGGGCATTTCGGTGGCAACACCAGACACTGCTCATGCCCAGATAGCAATAGCAGCAGCCAAGCTCGGCATGCACATACTGGTGGAAAAACCTTTGGCGACTACGGTGAAAGAATGTCAACAGATGATTGCTGCCGCGCACGCCAATGACGTTTACCTGATGGTGGACTGGCACAATCGTTGGAATCCGCCCTACTATCATGCCTGGAGCGCCATCCAAGCCGGAGAGATCGGCGCCGTGCATTACATCTACTACCGCCTGAGCGATACGATTTACGTGCCGACCAAGATGCTGCCCTGGGCCGGAAAGAGTACAGTCATGCTTTTTCTGGGCAGCCATGCCCTCGATACCACTTGCTGGCTGATAGGAAGCCGACCGACCAGTGTGTTCTGCAGGCGGAAGGAAGGCATTCTGAAGTCTCGACGAATCAACACCGCGGACATGTACATAACATTGCTCGATTTTGAGAACGGAGCAACGGCGGTCGTGGAAAACAGCTGGGTGCTGCCGCAGTCTTCGCCTTCGCTCATTGATCATAAATGCGAGATTGTCGGCAACAAGGGCGTGATCTACGTTGATCCCACGCATGGTCGCGCCATTGCCAAGTACACGGAAAAGACGCTGTCCGGGTTTCCCGATGCACCCTTTCCCGATATGTTTATTACTCCTGAAGTCCAGGGGAAACAGATGGGATTCGGGGTCGAGAGTATTTATCACTTTGTGGAATGCATCCGCGATGGGAAGAAGCCGCTGACCAGCGGCGAAGACGGACTACTCAATACGCGATTGATTTTGGCCGCGGAGGAGTCGGGGCGTACCGGCAAAACCGTGCGCCTGTGATGTTCGTTTAATAGTGCGGCAACTCACAAATCGGCAGGAGCAGAACTAATGAAAGCCGCGGTCCTCGAAAATATTAAGCAAATTGCGGTCAAAGACATTCCTGTCCCTCAACCCAAGCCCGACGAGGTAGTGATCAAGATCAAGACCTGCGGCATGTGTGGAACTGACTTGAAGCTGTACACAGGTCAATACAGCGCCAGGATCCCGGTGGTGCCGGGGCATGAGTATGCCGGTGAAATCGTCGAAGTGGGCAAGGAAGTAAGGAATTTGAAGATCGGACAACGAGTAGTCAGCGATCCCAACGAGAGTTGCGGCAAATGTTATTGGTGTAGGAACCATCAGCCCTGCTTCTGCAATGACCTGGCCGCTTACGGAGTGTTGCGTGACGGTGGCTTTGCCGAGTACTGCACCGCCAGCGAAAAAGGTGTTTACCCGATACCGCAAAATGTTCCTGATGAAGTTGCCGCTTTTGCCGAACCCGTTTCCTGTGTGGTGCACGCGGTGGACAGGATCGCCTATCGTCCTGGAGAAACGGTTTGCATTATCGGAGGCGGGCCGCTGGGGCTGATCCATCTGCAATTTGCACTCAACTCAGGCGCCAGCAAAGTACTTCTCATTGATCCCAATGAAACCCGGCGAGCGTTAGCCAAGAAATTTGGTGCAGACGCGACGATTGATCCCAAGCAAGGCAGAGTCAAGGAACAAGTCTTCGACTTGACGAATGCGCTTGGCGCCGACGTAGTAATCGAAGCGGTGGGTCGGACGGAAACGATTGAGCAGGCCTTTGAGCTGGCTAAACGAGGAGGGCGGGTCGTGATCTTCGGCTTTGCTCCCGAAGGTCAGAAGGCCAGCTTTATCCCTTTTAACTTACTGTCGCGGGAACTGACCATCTTGGGAGCCTGGGTGAATCCATATAGCTATTCGCGGGCACTCGATGTGCTTTCGTCGGGCAGGGTGGATGTGCAGCCACTGATCAGTCACCGATTAAAGCTGGAGGAAATAATGCAGGGGTACAACATGATGGCTAAAAAACCGAACGGCTTCATCAAGTCCCTAGTTTCGCCCTAGGCATTGAAGCCAACGTACCCCCCGCGCGTGCGGCAACGCTCCTGCTTGCAGTTCCTTTCGATCCGCGAGTAGAAAACGCTTCATGCTCGATGATGAATCGCGGTGGCTTCAGAAGGGGAACCTCAAACAAACGTTCCGTGATCAGGAGACCGGCTCCGAGCACGCCTACCTCTGAGCCTAAGCTCCCAAAGCGAAAGACAAGACCCTCGGTAGCGTGCTTCAAAGCCTGAAGGCGTACGACCCGGCTAACCTGCTCAAGTAACTGCAGCCCGGCAGCCTCGAGCCGAGAATCGAGGACGATGGTTGAGGGATTAAACAGGTTCACCAGGTTCGCCAAAGCTAGTCCCAGATGATGACCTAATCGCTCAACCATGGCGACGCATAACTTGTCGCCGGTTCGGGCGGCCTTCAAGACCATCCAACCGTCAAGGTGGCTTTCATCTCCGTTTTTCCCGAGAGCGGATTGACTTCCGTTTCGCAGCTCGCTTTGAACCTCTCGCTCCAGGGCCGAGATGCCGGCGATGGCTTCCAGGCAGCCGAAGCTTCCGCACTTGCAGGCTCGGTCATCTGCACCCACGTGTGTGTGACCGAGTTCACCCGCACTGTAACTATGCCCGTGAAGAACTTTGCCGCCGACAATGATCCCGGAGCCAATTCCCTTCCCGTATTCGACGTAGATCATGTCTTCCGACATATGGCCGGCACCGAGGACGCGCTCGGCCACTGCTTTGGTACGGGAATTATTCTCGACAACTGTCGAAATACCGAACCGAGTCTCAAAAAGTTTTTTTAATTCGATCTGTTTCCAAAACTCGATAGTGGACGACATCATCACCGTGCCCGTGCTGGGATTTACCAGTCCCGGAACCCCAACTCCGATTCCCTGGATCGATTGCGCCTGCAACCCCGACTGCGGGATGATCCGTTCCACACAAGAGAACAGCTGCTCAAGCAAGCCATCAATACCTGAAGCCAGATTGGTGGGTTCGCGTAGCGAGCGCCGCACACGAGGATGCAAATCGAGGAGCGCAACATCCACGAACTCTTCATCAAAATCCAGTGCGACGACATAGCCGGACTCTTCGTTGATGCGCAACATTACTTGCTTTCTACCCATTGGGTTGTCTGCGTGTCCGACTACATTGAGCTTGCCGCTTGCCAATAATTCCCGAACCAAAGGTGAGATGGTGGCCGGCCGAATTCGGGTGAGATCATGGATGCCAACCTGTGAGATCGGGCCAAAGCGGCGGACGGTGGCCATAATCACCGCTTTATCTTTCTCGCGAACGGTTGACACGCGATTCATGCTTTGGTCCTTTCCCTCGTCGTCGCCATCAGGAGAGGGTCAACTGCGTTGACCAGCGGAGACGCACAGTAATACTGGAACAGATGCATGTCAAGCAGATTGCCATACCGGAACGGGATGCGAGCCGCCTGATTAGAAGGGAGTTTGATGTATGCCAACCATACCTTCCGACAGCTGATTGCTGACACCGCTGAACGAGTTTCCTGTTGACATTGCAGAGAGCCTTTGTCAGGCTTTAGCCCCTTGCAGTGCGATTAGCGAGGCGCTCATGTCCACTGAAGCAGTCAAGGTTCGCTCAGTACCTGCCGCTGCTGTTAAACAAGAGCGGGCCGATAAACCGGGCACCGGCCGACTCCTGTCACTGGATGCATTCCGCGGCTTCGTGATGATGGTCCTGATCTCCAACGGTTTTGGACTGTTCGCCCTGGCAAAAGATCCCACCTGGGGTTGGCTCGGCAGGCAGTTCGACCATGTGCCCTGGAAAGGCATGGTCGCCTGGGACCTGATTCAGCCAGCGTTCATGTTTATGGTGGGGCTGGCGATGCCGTTCTCATTCCTGCGCAGAAGAGCTGAAGGGGAGGCCTTTCAGCAGCAATTGAAGCACGTGCTCTATCGCTCGTTCATGCTGATGTTGATCAGTCAGATCTTGATGTCAATCTCAGACGAAGGTTATCCCCGGTACATCCCGCATCTGCAACTGGACAATGTTCTGGCGCAGATTGCAATCACTTATCTACTTTGCTTCCTGATCATGCAACTGGAGTTTCGTTGGCAAGTGGTCGCTGCTCTCGGCATCATGGCGCTGCACTGGGGGCTATTCGTTGCCTTCCCAGGCAAGGACGGCGCTTACTCCATGACCGATAACATCGGCCAGAGAATTGATCGCGTCATTCTTGGGAAAAATCCAGATGGCTTTTACGTGAGCATCAACTGGCTTAGCAGCACAGTCACTACGCTGCTAGGAGTGTGGTGCGGCCAACTATTCCTGAAGAGAAAAGGACACGCTTATAACGTGAAAGCCCTTGCCGGGGGGGCGGCGATCTGCTTTGCATTAGGTTTTGCGATGATGCCTTTTCAACCGATGATCAAACGGATTTGGACAGATTCGTTCACTATGGTGAGCGGCGGGTGCGTGCTGCTGCTCCTGCTTTTCTTTTACTGGCTGGTCGAGATGCAAGGCTACCGGCGGCTGGTGTTTCCGCTGGTGGTGCTGGGGGTGAACTCGATATTTATTTACTGCGTGCACATTGTGTTTACAGATATGACCAATGACATCGTGGGAACGTTTACCCGGGGTTATCCCTTTCTGGGCAAGTTCGCGCCTGTCGCCCAGGCTTTCTCCATATTTCTGGTGTTCTGGTATCTCTGTTACTGGCTATATCAGCGCCGAATATTCATAAAAATCTGAACCGCATCACATGAGGTCGTAACCGAATGCGATCCTGGATCTATCTCCTGGCCTGCAATTTTATGTGGGCCATGCAGTTTACCTGCGTGAAGTTGGTACAGGACCAGGTAGGACCGCTGTTCACTGTTTGGGGTCCGATGACGCTCGCGACCGTGATGCTGTATCCCCTGATTCGCAGCGAACGCAAACATCATCCCGCTCCCGGAGCACACACCAAGTCGGACGTACTGCGGTACCTGCTTATGGCTGCCGTAGGTGTATTTCCAGCGCAAGTGTGGGTGACCTGGGGAACCCAAATGTCCACCGCCAGCAACGCCGCCCTGATAGCGCTAACGGCGCCGATCACCATGGCCATACTCGCCGTGTTCATCCTCGGCGAGCACATGACCATGAATCGTTGGGTCAGCTTTGGGCTGGCTGTAGTGGGAGTGCTGCTATGTTCAGGGTCTGACCTGCGGCACGCGCACTTTGCCAAGAGCTTCTGGCTGGGAAATATGCTGGTGTTTTTGGGACTGACCGGAAGCGGCTTTTACAACACATATGGCAAGAAGATGTTGGAACGATATTCGCCGATGGAGATGCTGTTTTACACCTATTCGGCGATGTTCGTGATCCTCACTCCTCTGGTGCTCGCTAGAGAAGGCGATGTATTTGCCCGCATTCCGCATTTCACAACCCAGACATGGGTAGGCATGATTCTGCTTACGTTCTTTCACAACTTCCTCTCCATGGTGCTTTTCCTGAAAGCGCTGAAGGTGCTGGATGCAATCCAAGCATCAGTGTCGAACTATCTTGTGACCTTTTTCGGAGTTCCCATTGCCGCACTCTGGCTCGGCGAACGTCTTACTCTTCCCGCGATAATCGGCGGTGTGCTGGTACTGGGCAGCACGATCCTGATGACTTTCTGGCAGGAGAAAGCGCCTATCGACGCGTCTGCACCGACCGGAGAGGCTGAGGCCGCGAGCGTATCTGGCGGAAGCAGACCTTTAGCCTGACGACACTCAACTACAGACTATCGTTATTTAGTGCTGTTCTGCGCTGCGCTCACAAGTCTCGAAACCGGATCCGCAATTCCGATCAGCAATTCTGCATGCGGTTTTGCTGCTTTCTGAAGCAGGGCATTTTGTTTTGTGACCCATTCCGCCGGCGGCGCCTGATGCCGATCTAAATAGTCCAAAGCTTCCAGTCCCGCTGTCGCTAATGCCGCAACATTTTCAGCTAAAGGAATTGCCTCCTGCAGCAAGGCGGAACTCTGCATCACCGAGAGCACATGCGTATGGTTATCGCGTAGAAACGAGAGTCGCTGCCGGACCAATTCTTTGTTGGCCTGCCAATCTGAAACCAATTTAGCAAGTTCGCGCGCGCCGTCGCTCTCCGGTGGAGTGGCGTCCACCAAGCGGTTCAGTGGGGTGAGGCTGGTGTACGGGTGGACCTCTCTGCGCGTATCGCAGTTAAGCGGTACAAGGACTGCATCAAGCGCAATCAGAGGCGCAGGATCAGCATCGCCAGCCAGCCGCTCCAGCATCATGCGCGAAGAAGCCCTTTGGGTCAGCCCGAGCCACTCCAGCTGCCGGCTTACAAACTCAAGCCGCCGGTACATCGAATCACTGTCCTGGACCTCGGCCGGTGACCATAATCGTTCCGCGATTGCGGCGGTGCGGGGCCAGTTGGCGGAATCGAAAGTCTGCGCGTCAATATTTTCGGTCCACACGCAGGCTTCGCCGCCCAAAACTTTTTTCTTCTCCTCGGGCGTGAGGCTAGCCGCTTCCGCTCCCAGCGGATCAACTTTGTAGCTGGCAGAAGCCGGCTCCATCAGGTCAAGGTAGTAGCCAGTGGAAAGAATTCCCATGTAGCCGCCGCGAGCGGCATTGGCCAGCGACTGCTGCCCTCGCCAAGACTGCACCACAATGTCTTTGGGCAGGTCGGGATGGAGGACCTCATCCCAGCCCACCATTTTTTTGCCGTGCTTCTGCACGATTCGCAGCAGGCGCTGATTAAAGTAGGCCTGCAGATCGTGATGGTCCTTCATGTTGTGTGCTCGCATGAAGGCCTGTATCCGTGGATTCGCCTTCCACTGTTTCCCATTCACCTCGTCGCCGCCAATGTGGAAGTATTCGTCCGGGAACAGTCTCGATATTTCGCCCATAAATTCATCGAGGAACTGGTAAACCGTTTCGCGAGTGGGATCCATAGCCGCGTCGCGAATGCCGAGATTGCGCTCCATAGAAAAGGGCCCAGGTGCGCTGGCTAGTTCGGGATAACCAACAAACCAGCTACCGGTGTGACCGGGCATATCGAATTCCGGCACCACGCGAATGCCGCGGTCACGAGCATACGCGACGATGTCGCGGACTTCGTCCTGGGTGTAGTACTTGCCGTCGGAGCCCATCTGCTGAAGCTTGGGAAATTTTAAACTCTCGATGCGAAATCCCTGGTCATCGGTGAGATGCCAGTGCAGCACATTCATCTTGACGGCAGCCATGGCATCGAGATTGCGCTTGATGAGCGGGGGCGGAATCCACCGGCGCGAGACGTCCACCATGAGCCCACGCCAAGGGAACCGCGGCTGGTCTTCAATCACCAACGCAGGCACCGAGACACCAGTTCCATCGAATTCGACCAGCTGCTTGAACGTTGCCATGCCACGCAGCGCGCCGACCGTCGTCGGAGCCGAAAGAATCGCCTGCGTGGGACTTATGTGCAAACTGTAAGACTCGTTTTCGCGAACTGACTGCACGGGTTCTCCGGCGTGATCGCAGTGGATGATTAACGCTGCGCTGGGCGATTGCGCAAGGGCATCATTTATTGGAATTCCGGTCTGCAAACTGAGCTGCTTGATGAACCGGGCCGCAGCGATTTGGAGGCGCGGCTCTTGATACCCCACCAATGAAACACGAAACGAGCCATCGATCATCAGCCTACCGTTGCCCGGCAGAAGTCGCGCCGGTTGTGGCATCAAGTGGTATTCGCGAGCGAAAGTGGCGGCGGGAAGAATTAAAAAAAAGATAAGCGACAGAATAATTGATGTGACGCAAGCGAAGTTTTTTGTCATTAGGGTAGAATCGCGCTCGGTTGAGCGAACAGAAAGACTGCCTATTCTGCGTTTGGGAAATACGGGTGTCAATTGCAAATCAATCACATTCCACGAAAACGTACACTTTTAAGCTGCCAGCTAGTACTCGCTCTTCTTATGTTCGCGGTGTTTCGCCCCGCGATGGCAGCCGCAGATTTTCCATTCATGCTGAATTCTTCTGGTGAGGTGGTAGCCGACATTGTGGCATCGAGTCCGGGTTCTTCCTGGCAGAAGCCTGGAGCAGAAGCGGCCGTCGCGACCATTGCGGTTGATGGCGTTTACAACCAGGATCTTGTCGTTGACCGCGGCACCCTTCCGCAGACCTATTCGGTCTTCCTGGGTCTGATTCCCACCGGCCGCCATCGCTTGCGCATTGAACGAAGCGCGCGCTGGTCCGCATCTGGCGCAAGCCTCGAACTGCAAGCCGTGAACGTCCGGGCAGTCACCGCAAGCGATCCTGAATACCAGGCCATCCAATACGCACCGATCGTTTACGCCCGGGCGGACACCTTGGGCCACTTTTCCGACGTTCCAATGGTGATGTGGTACGAACGCCTCCGCGAGGGCGCAGACGAAGTATTGCAATACAGCGTGCTTTTTAGCAATGAAGATAGTGGCACACCGACGGACGCGCTCATGGCACGGTGGGGACGCGCCACCGACATTGAGTACATCTATCGCGTGACCTTCGGAAAGAATGGCGAGATTAAAAAAGAAATCTTTCAAGGGATGGAGCACGATGATCGGCGATTCAAGGGTTCTAAAATCGGCGGCCATCCTCTGATTCTGGTTGCGACCCCAAACAACTGCTTTGCTGATACCGGCTCTTCACCGGTGCAATACAGGTTACTTCCCATTTATCAGGACCTGAGCCAACACTCGCGCGAGGAAGTGATGGACCGTTTTCTCTTCACTTATTCCATCATGGCGCAGGAACTCGCCCGTGAGCACAAAATCCGGCCGTTTGGCATCACAGAAGGCGAGGCAATCGGCGATCCGCGCACTTATCTGTACTTTGAAATTCAGGCAGAAAACCGGCAGGCCGGATTAGTCATGTGGGTGAAGTTGAAAGGCGACGCTCGGATGTATAGCTCTCACCGTGGCAGAGAAGGGCTAGTCATCTCTCGTACTGGCTGGTACCGCACGACGGTGGAGCTTCCGCCGAATACAAAACCGGAGGCGATTGAATACATTGCCGTCGAATGTTTGGACTTGAGAGATCCTCATATGCTGGATTCGGACGCAGACGAAGGCCCACCGCCACCTAAGGCAGAGAGCACCCTCCACCACATCAGCAAAACATTCTTCCTTGACGCACGGTACAGGCCTGGCAAAAGCATTTTCGAGTTACACCGAAACATGAGTTTTCATCCCGGCGACTTCCTCACGTTTGCCCTGGCCGTTCCCGATCGCCAGTAAGTCGGGCTTGCAAGACTCACTTTATAGCTAGCACCTGCTTGGCGACGTTGTAGCCTTCCAGGCGCACACCCAGACTTTGCCCGTCAGTGCCTTTGAGCTGCACAGTTACCGTGCGAGACTCGTGGGGAAATAAAGTGACGTAGTTGTCATCGTAAGTGATCGGCAGGACCTCGTCTCCATCCATTCCCTTCGTCACTTCGGCCCTCACAAAGAAGGCTATGCGGTTCGAGTTGTTAGTGAGCTTGATATTCGCGGTGCGCTCGTCGCCAGCGCCGCTTAGGTTTGCTACCACATCCAACTTGGCAGCGGGCATGCGACTCAGAGCCGAGAAATCGGCCCATTTGACCAGCTTGGTTGTGAATTGCTCGTCGTTGCTCGGTTCCCCTAAGTCATCATCAGTTGTGGACTGCCAATAAACGTTATCGGCGAGACGAGTGCCGTCCGCCTTAATTAGTTGGCAACGAACAAAATATGTCGAAGTGAGGCCCGGAATCCTGGGAACGGACATCACGTCGGCTGAGGAATACGGAGCCACGTTCACGCCTGTCACTTCATTGGTGTACTTGCGAGTACCGTCAAGGTTGTAATACGCGATCGTGGCTTTCGCTTGCGACAGGGGCTCGGAGGTTTGATTAACCGCATAAAGATGTGAAGTGTTGCGGTCACCGGTAGCGTAATAATCCCACACTACGGCCAGCGGCTGCATGGCCTTCTTGGCCCCGAAATAACCGCCGCCTTGTTTGAAGTAGGAATCAAAGATGTGTCCGAAGAACGACGGCCAGGGAGTGTTCATCATCCAGTGCATGAGCATCTTGCGATTCGTCCAGTGAGTTGCGTAGGTCTCATACTGGGCGCGCACATCCTCGTAGTGCGCAAGCTGTGCTTTCTTTGCCAGATCTCCCACATTGTTGGATGGCCCGTAACGATGGTCCAAGGTCCTGCGAATGTTTGCCAAAGTGCTGTTTCCGCTTTCATTGCCACCGGCATGGAAGTACCAGTAATCGTTAGGTGGCCACAGCTTGTCTGCGGGAATAAACTTCTTCAGGGTTTCCAGCGGCGGAATGGTCTCATTGTCGCCTTCCTCGGCGGATGAGCCGCGCGCTGGTCCGTAACGCTCACTGAACCAATAGTATGGTGGCCGCCAGACATACGGGCCCACCATGTGGATTCCACTCCAAAAGCGATTTCTCTCGGCGACTGTATCGACGACGGCATTTTGCCAGTGCAGCTCTTTCTCGATTTGATGATAGTCGTTGAGAACTGAGTCGGGAGGCAGGCTATCGCTTCCATTGGCCCAAATTACGACCGAGGGATGGGCCCGCAATTCGCGCAAACGCGCGCGGAGGCTGGCACGCGCTACCCACTGGTCTTCGGCGCTCCACAAGTCCCAGTGCTCCCATTGCATGCAACACATCCAGCCCAGCATTATGGGGATTCCCTCGCGGTCGGCGCGCTCAATCATGGTGTCATCTGCGATTTTCAACTCCCAGCGAACCAGGTTTAGGCCCAAATCCTTTACGTAACTAATAATGGCGGCGTCGCGGGCCGGATCACGCTTAAAAAGCAGATCGGGGGCGTAGGCACCACCGCGAATGAGGTAATCGCGGCCATTGATCTTCAGGTAGAAATTTCCACCCCCACTGCCAATATTCGGGAAGCTGTTGTCTGTGTCACGGGCTTGAGTGATCTTGCGAATTCCAAAATCGATTGGGTGACTATCAGAAGTCTTACCGGCCACAGCAAAACTCAGGTTGAGGTGGTAGAGGTTCGGCTTGCCCCAGCGATATGGCCACCACAGATCGGGATCAGGAAGCGAAAGCTTGGCAACTTCAGCGGGTGTGAATTCAACTTCTTTGGTCTCCGTGGGCCTGAGAAAGACTTCTTTCTCAAAACTAATCGTCTCCTTGCCGGGACGCGAAATCTCACCGTGCAGCACTCCGGTAAGCGGCTTCTCGCTGTGGTTCGTGAGATCGGCGTACACCGTAAGCGCGGCCGGGCTGGTGGCGGGCAGCGGCAGGTCTGTCATTACATAAGGATTGGCGATAGACACCGGCCCGGTGCTGCGAAGGAAGACTCGCTTCCACACTCCGGCATTTCGGTCTGGGACGAAAGGAATATTTATTCCGTTTTGGGGATCGTGATATCCGATGTACTTCCAATTGATCCAGTCGAGCCAGCTATCAGCTAACTCCACGGGATGATCGCCCACGACTTTGCCGTCTTCAGTCAGTAGCCCTCTCTCAGGTGTGACTCTTACTGCGAGAGTATTCTCGCCTTCGGAATTGATGAACTTGGTGACATCAAACTCGAAACGGTTGTACATGCCGACCGCCTGCCAGTGGTCGGCTACTTCGTGGCCGTTCAGCCAGATATCCGCTCGGTAGTTGATCCCTTTGAAAATCAGGGTATGAGCTTCCGCTCCCGCTGGCGCCGAAAAAGTGGTTCGGTACCACCAATCCTGCTTCCAGAGATCTCCCGGCTTGGTGAGATTCATTCCGTAATAGAGGTCTTTGTAGACTCCGTTGTCTTCGAGTACCTGCAACACCGTCGCTGGCATGCGCTGAATGGTGTACCACTTCGAAGCATCGAAGCCCGGTTGAGAGACGGCCGCATCGTCGCCTGTAACATTGTTGGCGCTGGTCATTCGCCATCCGCTCTGAAGCTCTGTGAGATTAGAAGTCTCTGGGGAGGCTGCGAGAGGAAAAGCCAAAGCTATAACTAAGGTGAGCAAAGCCACAACCAGAAAGCAAGCTTTCAGCTTCATGTGTGTTTTCCGCCTGGCTAAGTTTGGTCGGCTGCTCAGCGCACTATACCGAGTGCATGCGAGTAATTCCAGCGCTGAGCACTGCCGAGCTGAGATAGGGAGATTAGCGAAAGCTACTCTGCTGTACAATCGGGCCATGTCAAAAACTCGCGCCACTAAACGCAAGCGTCGTCCGAAAAAGAAAACTCGTAGAGAGTAACCTTTGCGTTCCCGCTGAGATCATCAGTACGCTTTAAAATGAGATGTGTGTAAAAGGGCCCCCGCTAGGGAGCCCTAATGCCTGGTTTCGCTGGAAGGAACTGGGGAGGTTTGTCAGGGAAGGATTATCCGGTACAACGAGAAACGATCTGCAGACGTAAACGCCAGAAATCTCATAAATCACCGCTTCCATGAACCCGGGCGTTAAGGTGCCACGAAGTTTGCTCCTAGCCGCACGGGTTGTCAAGCACCTCTTCTCACGCGCGTTAGACCAGCATCTCTGCCCAGGGTTTGGCAGGTTACGTTCGTGATCTAGGAGCAGCCGGCACTTGGCTCTTAAGATGCTGCTGCTGGTTTACGGACAGTAGCGCCAGAAAGAGGGATGGCGCGCCAGCCACAGGCGGACCATTCACGTGTTCAGACTGGACTACATATCTTGTGTGCTTACAGTAATTTCCACTGTATTGATCGGTCGTAGGTGTTGGCAGGGCTGGATACTCGCGGCCATAAACAGCATGGTTATTTGCGTCCTTGCTAAAAACACGGAACAGCTAGGCCTGATTCCGGCGAACGTCTTCTGCGTCGCGCTGTACGCCTATAACGTTTGGCACTGGCGAAAAACGGAAATATAGACGGCGTACATCTTTTCAGCCTGTCTCAAAATCACTACTGCTGTTTTGTTCTTGACACGCAACTGTTTTAGGAACAAAGTTGCGTCTCTCTTGGTTCCTCCCTATCTAAGGAGGTGACTGCTTGTCCACCCCGAATGTCACCGACATTTTCGCTTCGCTGAACAAGCCTCAGCCCGGCACAACAGCCGAACAACGAGTTGAGAACTTGCTACAGCTCTACCGCGAGCTGGAGGAACAGGTTGATATCCGCCATCTACCGGAGAATGAGTACGAGCAGATTTTTGTGGCCCTGGTTACGGCGGCAGGCTTCAACGATCCCATGGACGCGGTTGACGCGCTCGCTCATGCTCCCGGCCGCAGCTTTCGCTTTTCCGGTAGTGCTGCTCAGGGGCCTTTCACACTACGCAAGATGTGACACAAGTTGCGGATGTCATCGGAACTGGCGTCTCCGATAACGAAGTACCGCATCCCCTGCTGGCTCCAAGTCTGCACGTTAAATGAGGATTGGCTGGCGCTGGCAGAGGAAGGCATTGCCGGGGCGAAGTGTCGATCCATATAGACGAACACAGAAATCTGATGTTTCCTGAACTGGTAGAGCAGGTGCGCCCCCGGAGTCTGACCTAAGTACGAGACTCTTCCACCCCTTAGAGAGAACTCCGTATCCTTGAGCTCAGGCAATTCAAAAGTGAACGGTAATTTTCCCTGAAACCATGGCTTGACCGTGTGCCGATCTGTGGAGACGACGTCTACCGGATTCGCGCTGGCGAGCGTGGCAACATGCATGTCAGCCAGTTCGCTGTAAATGCCTGCCTCCTGAGAGCGCTTCGACAGCTGGCTTGTGACTCCGAAAGCAACAACCAGAAGCACGGCGGTTGTTGCCAGAGCTGGGATCCATTTCTGAAACACACGGCTGGGAGAGCTACCAGCCACACGCAACTCAAGGTTGCGGCGAAATTCCGCGCTGGCAGTGAACCGTTTGCCAGCGACCTGGACGGCACGCTTTAACTGCACCCGGCTTAAGGCATCGCTTGCGCAGAGCGGGCATTCACGGACGTGCCGGTCGAGAAGACGCGTTTCCTCAGCCGGAAGCTCGCCATCCAGATAGATCTCGAGTTTTTCGGACCACAGTTCACAACCCATGAATTAGGCCTTTTGCGGTTTCTCCTGCAGCGCTGCCCTCAGCGCTTTACGTGCGCGAGACAGGCGCGACATCACCGTCCCAATCGGTATTGCCATTGTCTCTGCGGCTTCCTGATAAGACATCTCCTCGACGTCACAAAGTAAGACCACTTCTCGGAACGGTAGTGGCAACGCCTCGATCGCTTGCTGCACCACTTCCTGGCTCTTCCGGTCCAGCAGAATTGATTCCGGTGTTTCGAAATCGGTTGGCAGCATGAGCTCTTCGTTTTCTTGATCAAGAGCGACTGTCTTGGTGACCCGCAGCCCGGTTCTGGAGGTCAAAAACGTATTGCGTAATATACGAAACATCCAGGCACGAAAATTGGTGCCCGCTTCAAATGACCCGATGCCTCTCAGCCCCTTCAAATATGTCTCTTGTACCAGGTCTTCGGCTTCTTCCCGATTCTGTGTCAACCATTGGGCGAAGTTGTAGAGCGACGCGAAGAGAGGCATCGCCAGCGCCTCAAAGTCTTTAGCCTGGAGCTTCGCCTGCGGCACGCCATACAGAGTAAACCTCGGGGAGACGGTTTTATTCCCTAAATCTCTGGCGCGCCTGGGTCTAGCTCGAAGCTACAGACAGCAGCTGTTCGCATGTTGCAACGGATCAGGTCTGCAGTGTAACTTTTGAGTGAACCTCGCTCTCGCGAAGACACTCCAATGGGAGCCCACCAGTCACCAACCATTCACGACCTTTCCGCCTTGCGGATTGAGGACCGCGCGCGCAAGCAGGGGCCCCGATTTCGCTGGTTCCGATGGTTTGCGGCTGCTGTCGGAGTGCTGTTGCTGGCTTCCGCTCTCATCTTCGCCATTAAGGGAAAAGCAATAAGCGTAGAAGTATCGCCAGCACATAGAGTTAGCGGCAACCAGCGAATCGCCTTATTGAATGCCAGTGGGTACGTCACACCGCGGCGTCGGGCGACGGTAGCGGCCAAAATCACGGCACGGGTAAAACAAATGTATGCCGAAGAGGGTATGCGCGTGCAATCCGGGCAGGTGCTTGCCCTGCTTGACGATTCGGATGCGCAGGTCCGGCTTGCTTCCGCGAAGGCGGACCGCGAAGCTACCGCGGCAGCCTTGGCCGACCTTAAAGTGCAGCTGGCCAATGCTGAGCGGGAACTACACCGTGCCCAAGAGTTACAGAAAGGCGGCGTGAACAGTCAGCAGGCGCTGGATACGGCGCAAACTACGCGCGATAGTCTGCGTGCCCGCATCGCGCTCACGGAAGAACAGACACGCGCCGCAGATGCCAGAATCAAGACGGCCCAGCAGGATGTGGACAACTGCACGGTCCGATCGCCGTTCGCCGGCATTGTGGTCTCCAAGGACGCACAACGAGGCGAGATGGTATCCCCTATCTCCGCGGGCGGCGGATTCACGCGCACCGGCATTGCCACGGTCGTGGACATGGAATCGATTGAAACCGAGGTGGACGTTAATGAGTCCTATATTGCGAGGGTGCGGGTAGGACAACCAGTGACGGCGGTGTTGGACGCATACCCGGATTGGCAGATTCCGTCGAAGGTGCGGACCGTCATCCCCACGGCGGACCGTCAAAAGGCCACGGTGAAAGTGCGGATCACATTCGACAAGCTCGATCCGCGAATCCTGCCGGATATGGGTGTGAAGGTTACATTTTTGGGAGATGAACCGCCGAAGCAAGAATCGGCTGCAGGCGAGGTGCTCGTGCCCAGCCGTGCAGTGCGAAAAGACGGCAGCGACTCGGTTGTGTTTGTGTATCGAGATGGCCGGCTTGAACGGCGGGCCGTACGGTTGGGCAGCAGCCGCGGAGACGAACAGGGAATCGTGGCCGGTCTAAGTGATGGAGACCGGGTTGTAGTGAAAGGACCAGATGCATTGCGGGACGGAGAGCGGGTGGAGATCCGTGAGTAGTCGAAGATCATCGGCAACGGAGAATGCATGATCAGAGTGGACGGAAGGGGAAATAGTACAAGCCTGGTTCGGGTGCGCGGCTTGGATAAAAAATATCAGCGCGGCAGCGAGGAAATCCACGTTCTCCAAGGACTGAATCTGGACGTTGATGCGGGTGACTTTGTAGCGTTCATGGGTCCAAGCGGTTCCGGTAAAACGACCCTGCTGAACCTGCTGGGTGGCCTGGATCTGCCCTCCGCTGGAAGCATTATGGTGGCAGGAGATGAGATTACCAGCATGTCCGGCCGAAAGTTGACCGCATGGCGGGCTCGGCACGTCGGATTCATCTTCCAGATGTATAACCTGATTCCGGTTCTGACGGCATTTCAGAACGTGGAATTGCCGCTGTTGTTGACGGGCCTCTCAAAAGCCGAACGGCGAAAGCATGTTGAGACCGCGCTGGGAGTGGTGGGACTGGAGGAACGGATGAACCATTACCCGCGGCAACTCTCGGGTGGACAGGAACAGCGAGTCGCAATCGCACGGGCGATCGTGGCCGACCCGACTTTTCTTCTGGCCGACGAGCCTACCGGCGATCTTGACCGCAAAAGTGCCGACGAGATCATGGCGCTGATCAATCGCCTGGTGAAGGAATTCAAAAAGACAGTGCTGCTGGTAACACACGATCCCGTCGTAGCAGATCAAGCCGACGCGATACTGCATCTGGAGAAAGGCGCATTGGCAGAGACTGGAAAATTGCAGGCGGCACAATGAAATACGCTCACCTGATTTCCGCGAACTTCTGGCGGAAGAAAATCAGAACGCTGCTCACGCTGGGATCGTTTGCGGTTGCGATATTTTTATTCGGGCTTCTCGCAATCGTGCGCACTGCGTTCGGGGTTGGCGTAGACGTTGCCGGCGCGGACCGGTTGGTGACCGTGAACCGCGTTTCCATTATTCAGCCACTTCCCCTGTCTTACAGAGACCGCCTGCTGCGAATTCCAGGAGTTACCGGTGTTACCCATGCCAATTGGTTCGGTGGCGTGTATCAGGACGAGCGTAACTTCTTCGCGCAGTTCGCAGTGGACAAGGAAACCTACCGCCAGATGTTTAATGAGTTCAAAATCCCCGACGATCAGTGGCAGGCATTTCTAAACGACCGTGAGGGCGCCATCGTAGGAGAGAAGTTGGTGAGCCGATTCCATTGGAAAATTGGTGATCGAATACCCATTAAGGGCACCATTTTTCAAGGCACGTGGGATTTCAACATTCGTGGTATTTACCACGGCAGTCGACCCGCCGATGACACATCTCAATTCTGGTTCAGATACGACTACCTGGATGAGCGCAGGACGTACGGCAAAGGCCTGATCGGCTGGTACACCATCCGCATCTCGAATCCAGACGATGCCGTAAAAATCGCCAAGACGGTTGACGAAATGTTCGCCAACTCGCCTTTTGAGACGAAGACTGAAACGGAAAAGGCCTTCGCTGCCGGGTGGGTGAAGCAGCTGGGCAACATCGAGTTCCTCATTCTGTCAATCGGCGGCGTCGTTTTCTTCACGCTGTTATTGGTTACCGGGAACACCATGGCGATCGCGGTCCGGGAGCGCTTGCGTGAATTGGCAGTGCTCAAAGCGGTCGGCTTTTCTGACCGGTTTGTTCTGATGTTGGTCATAACTGAGTCGTTGCTGTTGGCCATTATCGGTGGGGGCCTTGGCCTGGTGCTGGTAAAGCTGCTCACTTTCAGGGGTGATCCAACCGGCGGAATGTTGGCTAATTTTTATTTGACCAACGAAGCAGCCATCGTGGGTCTAGCGCTCGCCCTCACGGTGGGACTGCTGGCCGGAATTACGCCGGCTGTGGGCGCCATGCGATTGAAAGTGGTGGATGCGTTGCGGAGAGTGTAATGGCAATTCCTCTGAGCTACAACATACGCAGCTTGCGTGAGCGCTGGACTTCTTCAGTGGTAGCAGTGCTCGGCATTGCCGGGACGGTGGGCGTCTTTGTAGCGGTGCTCTCGCTGGCCAAGGGCTTCAAAGCGACGCTGGTCGCCTCCGGCTCTGCCAGCAACGCGATTGTTCTTCGTGCTGGTTCCACGTCAGAGATGATGAGCGCGGCCACGCTGGACCAGGTGAAAATTGTTGAAGATGCTCCCGGCGTAGTACATGGGAGCGATGGCCCTCTCGTCAGTCCGGAAGTGGTCGTAGTGGCCCCTTTTCCCCTGAAGCGCACCGGCACCGATGCCAATGTTCAGGTGCGTGGAGTATCGCCCAAGGTGCTGCAGGTTCGGAACTCCATCAAGATGGCGGCTGGCCGGTTTTTCCAGCCGGGACTCAACGAACTCGTTGTAGGAAGAAATGTGGAAGGTACATACACTGGCTTAGACCTGGGCACCACGGTGCGCTTTGGCGGCGGGACTTGGAAGGTGGTGGGCGTCTTTGACGCCGGCGGCAGCGCGTTCGACTCTGAAGTCTGGTGCGATGCCAATGTACTTAACCAGGTATACCAGCGTCCGCAGAACCTCTTTCAATCGGTAACTGCACACTTGAACTCTGCCGACGCGCTCACGCGTTTCAAGGATACGCTCACTTCCGATCCACGACTGACCGTACAAGTGGAACGCGAGGTGGAATATTACGAGAAGCAATCGCGGGCTGTGACCACGCTCATTACCGTGCTCGGCACAATGGTGGCAGCAATCATGGGGATTGGCGCGGTATTCGGCGGACTGAACACCATGTACTCGGCCGTAATTGAGAGGACACGGGAAATTGCCACCATGCGCGCGATTGGTTTCGGGACCACAGCCGTCGTTATGTCGTTCGTCTTCGAGTCGTTGTGCATTGCTTTTGTGGGTGGGCTACTGGGCTGCCTCGGAGTCCTGCCGCTGAACGGGATCACGACCAGCACCATGAATTTTCAGACTTTCTCTTCCCTGGCATTTGCTTTCCGTATTACCCCGCCCCTGCTGCTGCTCGGACTAGGGTTTGCTCTGGCGATGGGAGTCGTGGGTGGAGTTCCACCAGCGCTTCGTGCCGCGCGCGCTAGGGTAGCGGTGGCATTACGAGAGCTGTAGCTCTCCGTAATGTCATCGATTGTTCGTTCATTCCACATGCACAATTGAAATTGCTTGACGCCAAACCGCCGACGCCGGATTCTGGTGTTCCGCAAGACTTATGACCGTTCTTCAATTCACAGTTCTTGTCTGGATGGGATCCTTCGTCGCCGGTTTCTTGGGTTCGCTCACTGGGTTGGGCGGCGGCGTTGTCCTGGTGCCGTTGCTTACACTGGTTTTCAAGGTGGACATCCGTTATGCGGTAGGCGCTTCCCTGGTATCAGTGATCGCAACTTCATCCGGCGCTGCCGCTGCGTACGTCAAAGAAGGATTCTCCAACATCCGCATCGGAATGTTTTTGGAAGTGGCCACAACCATCGGCGCGCTGGTAGGCGCATTCCTGGCCACCAAGGTGCCGACCGCAGGCATCGCAATCATCTTTGGAGCTGTGCTGCTCTATTCCGCCTATCTTTCTGCCAGGCCACCGGCCGAGAAGCTCGGCCAGCAACCAGATCGTCTGGGTACGCTGCTGAGGATGAACGGAAGTTATCCCACGGACCACGGCCCGCAGCCGTATTTCGTCCACCGGGTGCCAGCCGGATTCGGGTTAATGTTCGGCGCAGGAACGCTTTCCGGATTGTTGGGAATCGGGTCGGGTGCAGTGAAGGTGTTGGCAATGGACCAGGCCATGCGAATTCCCTTTAAAGTTTCCACTACTACGAGCAACTTCATGATTGGAGTGACTGCAGCGGCGAGTGCGGGAATCTATCTGCGGCGCGGTTATATTGATCCCGGTCTCTCCATGCCGGTAATGCTGGGCGTCCTGGCGGGGTCGTTGCTCGGTGCAAAGACGCTCGTAAAAGCGAAAACTCACAGCCTGCGTTTGATTTTTAGCGCGGTGATCGTAGCTCTGGGCATCGAGATGATTTATCACGGATTGACGAGCGCGATGTGACTAGACTCTTCAGCAATTGGACCGACCAAAGCATCGAGCAGATCATTGGCAACCTGCTGCGCTTCGGAGTAATGCTTTCGGCCGCGGTGGTGTTAGCCGGAGCAGGTCTCTACCTCCGCAATTATGGGCACACCCTGGCCGATTACCGCATCTTTCGTGGTGAACCGAACGACTTGCGGGAGGTACATGGCATCATTGCCGATGCGCTCGCAGGCCGTGGAAGGGGCATCATTCAGTTCGGTCTGCTTTTACTCATCGCCACCCCAGTTGCGCGTGTGGCCTTCTCCCTGTTTGCCTTCATTATGGAAAAAGACTGGCTTTATGTCGGGGTAACGGCGGTTGTGTTATCGCTGTTGCTCATCAGCTTACTTGGGCCGTTATGAGGCACGAAAGACAGGCGGAATCGTTGCTTCAGGAGGCACTGGCCGAAGCCAAGCTCGGTTTGAAAGAAGGTGGTCTGCCGATTGGCTCGGTGTTGGCTGACGCTCAGGGGCAAATCGTAGCCCGAGGGCACAATTTGCGCGTGCAGACCGGGGACCCGACCGCACATGCCGAGGTGGCTTGCATCCGCAACGCGGGACGGCGACGTGACTGGCCGGAACTGACTCTGGTAAGCACGTTGAGCCCGTGCGTTATGTGTACCGGGACCGCGTTACTGTTCCGTATTCCGCGTGTAATTATCGGCGAAAACCAGAATTTTCTGGGGGCCGAAGATCTGTTCGCCAGAAATCAGGTTGGCGTCACGGTGTTAAACGACGAGGAGTGCGTGGAACTGATGCGGGCATTCATCGCCGCACACCCCGATTTATGGAATGAAGATATCGGTAAGTAAGACCGCTCAAAGGTGCTCACCAAAAAGGACACGAAGTAGCACGAAAAGATCGGGCCACTGCCCTCAGGCTCCCACAGCGCGTTTCACGTCCAGGAACTCAGCGTAATAGTTCTGGAAATCAGCTACCTTGGGCCGGATCGGCTCTTCGAGAGCGTACTGACCCGCGAGGGCGTCCAGAGTCTTCAGTCCATTTCCAGTAATGCAAAGCACCGTGGTTTCATCCGGCAAAATCCGTTCCTGAGCTCTAAGCTTGCGAGCAACGCTCACCGTCACGCCGCCAGCAGTTTCCGTGAAGATGCCTTCGGTCGAGGCCAGAAGCTTGATGCCATTGACCACTTCAGGGTCCGCCACGTCCTCCGCCCAACCCCCGGTAGAGGTGATGACCTCAATAGCGTGAGGGCCATCTGCCGGATTTCCAATAGCCAGCGACCGAGCCAGGGTCGCTGGTTTCTGCGGATCAATTTCTTTGCTGCCAGACTTTACCGCCGTACTGATAGGTGAGCATCCGGTGGCTTGAGCGCCGAAGAATCGCACCGGCTTGGGTTCGACCAGGCCGATCATGACCAACTCATCGAACGCCTTTTTAATTTTCGTGATTAAAGAACCGCCAGCCATGGGCACGACGATGTTGTCCGGCAAGCGCCATCCGAGTTGCTCGGCTATTTCATATCCAACCGTCTTTGATCCTTCTGAGTAGTAAGGGCGCAGATTTACATTGACGAATCCCCAGGGATACTCGTCAGCCAGTTGCTGGCAAAGTCGGTTGACCTGATCGTAGTTACCTGAAACACGTACCAGCCGGGCGCCATAAACTTGTGTATTGAGGACCTTTGCTGGTTCGAGATCATCAGGAATGAAAACCCAGGCTTCCAGTCCGAGACGTGCGGCTTGTGCCGCTACCGCGTTGGCGAGATTTCCAGTGGACGCACAGCACACCACCTCAAATCCGAAATCGCATGCTGCCGCTAATGCCATGGCGACCACTCGATCTTTAAAACTTAGCGTCGGGAAACAAACCGAGTCATTTTTGAGAAGAAGTTTTTTTATACCGAGTTTGGCAGCAAGTTGCGGGGCAGGAACCAATGGGGTGAAACCGATCGGTAATTCAGGCGCATAGCCATCTGGGAGTGGCAGCAGCTCCGAGTAACGCCATAGGCTCGGCGGCCGCTGGGCTATGCGCTCGCGTGTCAAGCATGTTCGAATGGCGTCGTAGTCATACACAATTTCGACGGGCGAAAAGCAATCGTCGCAGATGGTGCGCGGCTGGTTTCCCCAGGATTTGTTGCATTCCCTACATCGCAGTTCATATCGTTTTGTCATCTTCTTCTCGATCAATGGTCGCCCAAAGACTTCCGACTAAACAATGGGCAGAACCAGGGGTGGTTTCGCCAAAAACTCTGCTTGTCTTAGATCTTGCAATACGTTCTTCAGCGCGGAGGCTGCGCACTCTTCTAAGACCAGCGCTACATAAGATCTTTCCTGTGCCTCACCGCCTTGTGGTGGACGGTGCAACACCGCTCGCAAACTGATGCCGTGTTGCGCCAACAAGCGCCTGATGGATGAAAGCGCCCCCGCCTGATGATTGACAATCAGGCGCACATAGTGCGCTGAATGAAAATAGGCTGAAACAGGCAACGGCAGCAAAGGTGAGCGCGGTGGCTCTGGAGCATAGCGGTCCTGCGCGACCGAAAGCAAGTCTGAAACCACCGCCACGGCGGTTGGATTCCCGCCTGCCCCAGCTCCGGAAAGGACTGTCTCTCCGCCATACTTGCCGGTGGTAACAAGCACATTTTGATTGGAATGGGCGCGGCCCAGCGGAGATCCCAGTGCAACTAGTGCGGGCTGTACCGATGCCAGCAACGTCTCGCCCTTCAGTTCGGCACGAGAAATTTGGCGAATGGTGCATCCCAGTTCGCGCGCATAGCTGAAATCTTCGCAGCTCACGTCGAGAATGCTACCAGCCAGAATCTGCTCGGGGTGGACTTCCACCTGAAATCCGCTGCGAATTAGTATTGCTAGCTTGGCGCGAGCGTCCAGGCCATCCACATCGTCGGTAGGATCGGCTTCTGCAAAGCCACGCTCCTGGGCCTCCGACAATGCCGACTGCAAAGGCAGTCCGCGAGTCTCCATCGAGCTAAGAATGTAATTGCAGGTGCCATTCAGTATTGCGGCGAGTTTCAGGATGCGGTCACCACTCAACCCTGGGCGAAGAGCGCAAAGGACTGGAACTCCGCCAGCTACCGCGGCACCGAATTCCAGACGGACCCCCTGCCGCCGAGCCAATATTGCGAGCTCAGGTCCCTCAGCGGCAATCAACTGTTTGTTGGCCGTTACTACAGACTTGCCGCGAAGCAGGGCTCTGCGTACCCATCCGCCGGCGGGATCCATGCCGCCTGCCAGTTCGACTATTACGTCCACATCTGAGGACAAAACGTCCTCCACTTTTTCCGTCCAGCGCACATCCGCGGAAACCCAGGGAACACGCTTGCGCTCCACGTTACGATTGAAAATGTGCGTGAGTTGCAGCTGTGACGGCGCCTGTTCTGTGAGAAGTTTTGCCACCGAACGTCCGACAGTACCGAAGCCCAGGATGGCGATCTTACAGACTCGATTCGCGGAAAGAACCGTCACTGCACGCGGTGGAAACGTGATCGGCCGGGGGGTTGGGAAAGGTGATGCCATCATGCACCTGCCCCTTGCTCCGCGCTCTTCAACAAAGCGTCCGGGAAAAACAATCCGTGTAAGCGACAAACTGATTCGGCAACATGGTCTTCATCTACTAGTAGACCGATCCTTCGCTCTGACCCGCCTTGGCTAAGAAGGCTCACGTCCAGATCGGAAAGAGTTCGCAGCGCGTGCTCGGCTGAACGTCGCTGATTTCGATCCGAGCCTCCAAAAAAGCAGATCAGCGCCTTGTGATTCTCCCATCTCACATCAGCCACACCTTCCAGTTCAGTGACCAGGTGCGGCAAAGCGTTCGTGCCTTGGACCAGCAGCGAGACGCCGCCCCGCGCAGCCGAGAAGAGCTCGACAACACATTTGTGCCGGTCGCAAGCGTTGAGCGCCTGGCGCACCAGATCAGACGCGGTGTGTTGATGACTGCTGATGTGGACCAAGGCCATTCCCCGCTTCGCCGTAATGGCTTGTACCTTAGGCGATCCACCTACGTCAGCGAAGACACGAGTGCCAGGCCGATCCGGTTGCCGAGAATTGCGGACGAGCACCGGGATTCCCTGCTTCATGGCCGGCAACAAGGTGGAGGGGTGCAGAACCTTCGCGCCGAAAGAAGCCAACTCTGACGCTTCCTCGAAGCTGATGGCCGGGATCAATTGAGCATCCGGGCACAGCCGTGGATCGGCGGTCATAATGCCATCAACGTCCGTCCATATCTCCAACGCACTGGCCTCTAAGGCCGCTGCCACGATGGCGGCGCTGAAATCGGAGCCGCCGCGTCCGAGCGTAGTGGGGACACCCTTCAGGGTTGCTCCAATGAATCCCGGCAGCACTGGAAGTCTGCCTCCCAAAGCCAGCGGCGCCACAATGCTTCGCAGCCTGCGATTGGTCTGATCGCGCAGCGGCTGGGCAGAACCGTGAGCTTCATTTGTAACAATGACCTCACGCGAATCGAGCCATTCTGGATTGAGCCCTGCCTGCCTCAGTACTTCCACCAACAGTTTGCTGGAAAGGATCTCGCCGACGCCCAGCACTCTATCGGAAGTACGGGCGGTGAATTCGCCCAAGGCAGCCACTCCAGCAAGGAGCTCGCGCAAGTTTTGAAACTCTTTTTCCAGCAATTGGGAGAACAAAGCCAAGGCCACGGGTGAGAGGAGCTGTTCCGCCAGGCTTCGGTGACGTCGCTCGAGCGCGCCCAAAAATCCAAGCGCAGCATCAAGGTGGCTGGCGGCGGCTGCTTCTCCTGCCCGGAGGAGTTGGTCGGTAGCTCCCGCTAGCGCGCTCACGACCACTACCTGACAACGCGATACGCGTCCCTGAATAATGTGCACGACTCGACCAATGGCATCTGCATCCTCGACCGACGTACCGCCGAACTTCAGCACCAGAGGGCCTGGTTTTGCCGGCTCCAGCTCAGGAGTTCGCGGGCGTTGACCGCAGCCCCTCTCCTCTTGCGCTTTTTGAGACCCGTCTTGCTTCAGGCTTGACATACCCGTCCTTGGCCCCATTTTGGGCAATAAAAAACCCACCACCAGTTGCTTCTGGCGGTGGGTTCTGAACTTGTGTTTCTCTTTACTCTAGCTCAGGTATCCCTCCTCCAGAAGCGCACTAATTCGCATGCGCATGGCCATTGTGCGCAATGTTGTTGTGCCGGCGTTCTGGAAGAGTGACAACATAACTAGCGCCGAATATACAGAAGCTAAACTGTATTCGTCAAGTCGGCCCGCCTAATACCACTGCGTGACCATTTACAACTCATTACATCGCCCAATACTCTAATAACTTTAGTCTTAATGATACACGGCGTTGGTTCCAAATTGACCATCGAGTTATGGGAATGCGATTAATAATTTCTTAATGTTTGACTCTGGGCTACAAAGGGGCCAATATCCGAAGCGAGGATATTCCTCCAGACGTCATCGCTTAAGTAAGCTCGGCGGCTTCGCCGTCCTTCTTTCTTTTACTGTCACGCCTGCAGAACCTCGGCCCAGTGTGAATTGGCTTGCAGCTTCACCCATTCTAGAGACTCACGATCGGGAGCTGTGCACGTTTAAAAAGCAGATTAGAAGTTCTGCCACGCTCGTCACAAGGAGGCATTGTGCCTCGAACGCGGATAGCGTTGGCGAATGCTAACCGGGGGTTGCTCGATATGTTGGTGGAGCGACTCGATCGCGACTTTGATGTAGTTGCAGCGGTAGGCAACGGAGACGACCTGCTGGACGCGGTGGCCGCGTTGATGCCAGCGGTGGTAGTCCTCGATGTTTCCATGCCGGGCATCAGCGGGTTAGAAGCGGCTGGCAGGCTGCAGCGAGGCGGTTGCTCGGCGAGAGTCGTCTTCTTTACCTCCTGTCGCAGTACAGAGTGTGTCCGCGCAGCTTTTGGCGCGGGCGCGAGCGGCTATGTTCTTGTGCAAGACATGGAAACGGACCTCCGGCAGGCCATAAAGAATGCCCTGGCTGGCGACGCTTTCGTCTCTGCTTCATTGCCACCGCGGGATATCGTCTAGTCACAAATCTGGGTTGCTCCCGGAACGGGAAATGCGTCATCCCACCACGTCACCGCCGGTGCCAATGGCGGGGCTCCTCGTGCGTTCCAGTTACGGTTTGGGACTTTCCAGCTAAGCGGTTATCGATAATCCAAAAGTCAGCTTCGCTGCTGCCGCCATGCAGTACATTTCCGTCGTTGATTATGAAGAATCAAGCGCAAGCCTTAATATTTCGTGGTTTGGGTTGGCGGTTCACGGTTCTGGGCTTATAATTTCTCAGTTGTGTTTGCCTGTTGGAACCGAACCAAGGTTTGCAGGAACCAGCAGGTTGTACCATTGCTTAACTATCTCCCGGATGTCACAGCACTTACTATGCCGAAAAATAAACGCTCAAGTCGCAAGGCTGTGCAGTTGAAACGGGAATTCGCACGCCATCTACGTAAACAACGACAAAAGCAGAACTGGTCGTTGCGTCAGATGGCAGAAAGAAGCGGCATCTCTCTGACCCGCTTATGGAATTATGAGCAGGGCAACCATAGTCCCAATCTAACGGCTTTGATAAAACTGGCGGGCGCATTTAAGCTGTCGCTCTCCAGATTTGTAAAGCCGCTGGAGTAATGGGCGCCTTTCGTTTTTAAAAATCTTTGTCTCTATTCGTGCCTGTCGCCTTACGCGTCCAGCTGGCGAGCGGGCATTTCTTTGTCTGGAGAGAGGCGTCTGGAGAGAGGCCGCCGATCCAGCGGCAGTTGTCCTCGGCGAGGGGAGATCCCTTCCTGGATTAGGTCTTCAGGTGTAGCTCTGAACCACGGTGATTTATGCAGAAGGGAACAACTCCGGCAGAATATTGCGTAAAAAAATTAAAAAGGCTGTGACATTGGTTATGCGCTAGCCACAAACTCCTGCGAGGGAGTTCATAGCGTGGACACATGCACCGTCACAGCCCCTGATGCGATCACTGCTTTCGCAGTTCCGAACCCCAACGTCCTCTCGCAAAGCAGTCGGTTTTTTCGGGTTCGGTCACCTTCCGAGTTGCCCCGGACGGCTAATCACTCAGCCTACTTTGGACTGGCTACATTTAAGTTTTCCAACCCTTTCGGCCGTCGACGGTGCCTACAGTAAAGTTTGAAACAATTCTTGTCAACGCAATTTTGTGTGGAAATTAGCGCCGCTCTGTGGAAAACAGGGGCTCTGCAGAGGCACGCGCGATCATCCGCGTGCCCGCCGGGATACGACGTTCGCAGTACTACTCGGCTTTGGCGGCTTGCGAGTGGCTGGGGTCTGTTCATTGACTTCAGCAACGCTCCTGATCTGAATGCGAAAAATCTGTTTCTGCTGCTCCGTCAAGCGGTCCCACCAAGGGGCCAAGAGTGACAGCTCTGGATGTTTGCCGGCGAGGGCGTGAGGGATACCACCATACTTCTTCTCAATACGGTCAGCCGTTGCCAGTGTGTCCATCTTCGCGGCGTCGAGTGACAGCACCCGGCAGACTTCCCGCAGAGCGAGCTTTGACGGATAGGCCGCTCCCTTAGCGAGCTTACGAATGTGCTCGTAGGTGAGGCTAGTCCGCTCGGAGAGTTGCCGGATAGTGACGTCCAGCTCGTTCATCCGGGTTACCAACGCCTGAGCCAGGCGGCCTTGCGGTTTGAGATCGACTGCGAGTGGCATTGCGATGAATCTCCTGGCCTCCGGAAAGGGAGGACAAGCATCCTACATCTTGCGGCACGGAGGGCTCAAGCATTTTGTTCGTTACTACTTATCCACAAAAATCGTGTGTATACTCCACAATTATGTCGCACATGGTGGCGTATGTGGACGGTGGTTCGCGGGGGCGTCGCGGGCCCGCAGGCGTAGGCGTCGTCATTGAGCACTCCACCGGGCACCGGGTGGAGATCAGCGAGTGCATTGAGTCGTCTGACAACAATTACGCTGAGTACGCCGCCCTTTTGATTGCCCTGCATTATGCAGTGGCTGCAGAGTGCTGCCGGTTACAGGTTTTCAGCGATTCCGAGGTTGTTGTACGCCAGATCAGTGGCGCCTATAACTGCCAGAGCCCGGCTTTGCGGCGTATTCATGAAATTTGCAAGCGACTGATTAGCTCGCTGGACCATTTCGCCATCACCCATATCCGACGGGAGAGCAACTCTCAGGCGGACCGTTTGGCCAAGGCAGCAATGGACAGGGCGCACAGGCGACGCCGCTCAACGGAAGATGTCGATGAGTCGGGTCCTACATGGTTTGAAAGCGCCATGTCCCAGATGGCGGACTTGGGAAGCTCAGCTGGAGCCGCAGTAGAGGCCTAGATAGTTGGCTCGGCCGCAGCGATCACTTCTGATGTAACTCCCCATCATTCCTATTGCTTTTTCTTCTTGTTTAGCAGTCCTCCCAGAATGCCCCCTAGGTTTTGGCCCGGCGAACCTGGCTGTTGAGAAACTCCTGGCACCGACCCAGCCAACATTCCGCCCACATCGGGCACGAAAACTGGGCGAGAGGTCGTACCTTGGACCCGGAACGGGAGTCCGCGACTGGCATTGCGCCCCAGTAAATTTGCCAGCCCGCCGCCGCTTGCCACCTGAGCCATCATTTTGAAATTCAATGCGTTTCCGGAGCTGATCGTTCCCGCCCCCGTAAGGGTGCCAATATCCGCCACAATCAGCTTCAGGTTGTCAGACCGAATTCCTTCGGGCGTGATATGAAGTTGTGAGCTCAGGGTCTGGATTAAAGTATCCGAGCCGGCCTTGAGGCCACTCAGGGCTGAGAGGGCACGCATTTGTGATCCCAGGCTGAAGCCTGAGAGTTTGGCATTCGAAAGTGCAATATCTCCCGCCGTAACCAGGCGGTCCGCCGGACCCTCTGCGGTGAAGTGGCCATTCACTGTACCGCTCTGCAAAGATGACCCTGCTGGCAGAGTAATGCCGAGCGCCGGCAGCAGAGCTTCGATGTCCTGCACTGGAATATTCGGGGCGTTCAGTTTCATGTGCAGAGTGGGCGATTCCCCCTTGAGATCATACGTACCCGACATTCCCACGGCGCTTTTGCCGGTAAGGAGCTGTCCCTTGGTTAAAGTGCCAGTCTGGCTCTTTAAGTTGTAGTCGGACGCGTAGTTGATGTTTACGGGCTGAGTGGCGGGGCTTGCATTTTTTACTAAACGCAGTTTACTGGCTCGAGCCGTGCCCTCCGAGTGGGCGACTTTGCCATCGGAATGTATGGTCCCGTCGAAATCAACCAGTCCTCCGAGCCCAGCGGCGGGATCAACAAACCCGGTGGAAGCAAGATCGACATTTTTCGCCGAAATCTTCGCCTGTACAGGCGTCTGCGCGGTGTCCTGACGGTCCACGGGCCCGGCGGTGCCTTCAAGTTTCACTTGTCCCCCACCGGGAGTACGCATCTGCAACTGGAAAGGAAAGGCTGACTCGTAGGAGATATTTTGGGCGGTAACTTCGAGTGAATCATAGGTCTGTTGACGGCGGGCATTACCCACCAGCAAACGGCCATTACTAATCTTTAACTGCTGCACGCTTATTTCAGGCGCGGAAGTTTGGTTCGAACCAGGGTCGGTTTGGCCGGGGCTGGACTTTCCTGCGGGCGCAGAACCAGTACTGGCGGGGGAAGCTGGCTTGGCTGGGGCATGGCCCAAAGTCGAAAAGTTCCATGTTCCAGACGCGGAGCGCAGCAGCCGTACCTGCGGCTGTTTCAGAGTCAATGAGCGCACGTGTACAGCACGGGAAGTGATCAAAGGAACAAGTTCAATTCCGACTCCCAACGACTGCGCTTCCACAAAAGGAGCATTGCCAAAAGCGGGATCATCGGCGATGGAGATCTGATCGGCGCTGACGTCCCCCCGCAATAGCGACAGCCTCAAGTGACCGATTCGCACCTGCCTGCCCAGCGCGTTTGCGAGCTGAGTTTCAATGGTGGGCCGGAACCGGTCAACATCAATCAGAAACGGTAAAGCCACCGCCGCTACTAGAATCAAGGCGAGTACTCCACCCACTATCATTACGATTTTCTTGCGTCTCATTCGATACCTCGCTGCGCTTGCGCTTACCGCCACGAACCGGCCGTTATTCAAACATTAGGAGCTTAGATGCTCCGCCTGGCTAAGCTGGATTGCAGCTGTAGCGGAAGAGATCGGAGCAAATCCTCGCTTCCATCAGGCTGGCCAGTGACGGTCCGGCTAGTCTGATTCCGCGGCTGATTTAACCACAAGCTCTTTGGCCACCGTTCCCATATGCTTCCGGTTGAGCAATTTCACTATCGCCTGGTATAACCGCGAACGCACTTCGTAGCGTTCGTTGGCACGGGTAATGTAGCGGACAATCACCTGCACACCACCGCCGCTAGGACGCACATCCACCGCAGGGGTGGCGGCAAATGTCTTCATACCGTAACGGCGCGTTACCCGCTCCCATTCTTTTTCCGCCAATTTCGCATTCGCCTCAGTTTCGTCGGTAACAATTTTTCGGATCTGATCCACGATCGAGTAGGGATTTTCGCTCGCCGGAATTACCAGTTGTATTTCGTCCCACAACCATTGTCCGCTGGTGGAGAAGTTGAAGAAGTGTCCTTCAATCGCAAAGCTGTTGACGAATGCGACCTTGCGGCCAGTGGGATGGCCAGCATCGTGCCAGTTACCGGTCTCAAGCAACAACGTGCGCAGCAGCCCGATTTCCACCACTTCGCCACCAACGCCATTGATCTCCACCCAATCGCCCACGCGGATGCCGTCGCGGCCCATGAGCACGAACCAGCCGAAGAAGGCGACCACGAAGTCCTTGAGCGCTACGGTCAGGCCGGCGCCGGCAAGTCCGAGGATGGTAGAGATCTGGCCCGGCCTGCCAAACACGATGAACACACCCAGGAGCACGGCCACCGCTTGCACGGCGAATCTCAGGACGACCCGCAGGTTGAGCAGACGCCTTCGATCGCTCCTCAGCTCGAGAAAAAATCGATCGATGAAATGATCGGAAATCAAGACCAGCAAGATGATCAATAAAATTGCTAGAACCGCCTGAATAACCGCATGGTGAATAGCGCGTTGCCGAACCGAAAGAGAAGCGGCCCAAGCGCCATAAACTTCACTCAACTCCCGCTCGTCCTGTATTCGCTTGTCGAAGTCGGACAAGGTTCGCTGATCGTTGGAAAGATGATGCAGGGAAGTCAGGGCTGCGGTCGCATCTGAATTTGATTGAATCGCACCATTGCCTATGTGCGGGGAGGCGGTAGCCGCCCCCGAGCCTGAAGCCGAAGGCTTTGATTTTTCTTGCTTGATCTCCTGTTCCAGGGCCTGATGGTCGCGTGCCAGCACGGCAGCCCCATTGATTGCATCCTGCTGTGCATTCCGTACTCGGTTGCGTGCAAGGTGGACTGCGCCCCAGGCACGTAATTGCGCCAGCAGACTGGATTCTTGAAGCTGGCCCTGGTTTCCACCAGCTGCTGCGGCAGGGGACTCGCTTCCCGCAGTGCTGTGCATGAGAGCCTCATGTTCGTCCAGCATGCGTTGAATCTTTCCCTGCTTGTCCCCTCCAGCGCGGATCAGGTCCTGTTTGGCGTCGTTCAACTCCTCTTGATCAAGATCGAGCTGCGCCTGGGCAATATCGAGGCGCTGTTTGGCGGCCTCTTTCTCGTCATCGCTGGCAGCCGCCACGCGCTTGGTCAATACCGAGACATGGTCCTTCTCCTCTTTCACCAGGGCTTCTAATTGCTTAATTCGGGCTGCAATGTCGCGTGTCTCAGGGGTAAGTGGAGCTGGATGTGAGCCGGCTTCCCTTAAGGCGGTGTTATAAGCAAGATCCACCTCATGATCAGCCAGCCGTAGGGCCTCCTGCGCAAATTGACGCTCCTCCGCTGTACTAGCTGACTGGGCCAACGCCTGTGCGGTTTGGAGCGGGCTTTGATCAATTGTCGGCTGGTCGGCACCAGCACGCTGAGGTTGTCGGCTCGCCGTAGTGGGCTGCCCCGATTCACGCGTCAGCACCAGCGCTGCAACTGCGAGCACGATGAGAACAATGAGCGCGGCGAAGGCTGGCCGTTCATGGATTTTCTGTGGGATCTTAGGCATAGCCTGGGTGCTCTCAATTGTAGTGCCCTGACGTGGCGCCGGCCAATGGCTCGGCCAGCAGCTCAATGCTACGTGAGGGTCGCCGCCACTTCGTAATGTTCCACGTTGGGCGCGAGCTCCAGAAGAAATTGATGGTCCTCGGGGTAGTAGACGGCCTTCTCGTAGTCCGGGCCGGCAAATCTGCGTATCGCGTCCCATGAATTCCAGAGTGAAATGAGTAAAAATTCAGCCTGCTCATCCTTAACTCTGCGCAACACATAAACCCCAAGGTTGCCGGTTACCTTGCGATAATCTTTCAAACCGGTGCGGTAGAGATAGTCGAGGTATTCGTCGCTTCTAGGCGCCGGAGTCACACCACGCCACAGACGTGCAATCATGGGTTTCCTCCCGAAATAACGAGCCTCGAAACTATATCAATTTCGGACAATCGGTTAACCGCTAAGCAGTTGAAGAGAGTTTCCGGCGATCTTGAAATGCCCGCGTCCCATTCCAGGATCGAATACGATCCTGACCGGGAACCTGCGCCTACTCTCAAATATCCACTGGCAGCCCTTGTAATCCGGTCACCGGTTTTGTTATCGTGGCGCGCCATCAATTGTGGGCTTTGGCCTGCCTTATTCCCTCTGATCTGGGGGTCCTAATGAATAAAAACGTCTCCATCAAAATCAACGGCGCCGAGCATAGTGCCGAAGTTGAACCCCGTCTTCTACTGGTGCACCTGTTGCGGGAGAAGATCGGCTTGACCGGAACCCACGTGGGCTGCGAAACGTCACTGTGCGGCGCCTGCACCGTGCTGCTGGATGGGAAGGCGGTCAAGTCGTGTACCGTGCTGGCTGTGCAGGCCGATGGGCATTCGGTCACCACGGTTGAAGGACTGGCAAAAGGCGAAGAACTCCACGATATTCAATCGGCGTTCTGGGAGGAGCACGGGCTGCAGTGCGGCTACTGCACGCCGGGCATGATCCTGTGTGCGCATGACCTTTTGGAACATTCCGCCGCGCCCTCGGACAACGAAATCCGTGAAAAGCTAAGCGGCAATCTGTGCCGCTGCACCGGTTACCAGCACATCGTCAATGCCGTTAAAGCGGCGGCCCGCAAAATGAATAAGCGCGTGGCGGCCCGCGCAGCGTAGGAAGGTGAGCGATGGCGAAGAATGGAAGTTCCAACGGAAAAAACGGCAAGAACGGCAAGGCGAACGGGCAGTGGGTCGGCCAGAAGTTTAAGCGCAAAGAGGATCCACGCTTGATCCGCGGCATCAGCCACTACACTGACGATATTCGGCTGCCGAACGTCGCTCGTTGCGCCATTGTTCGCTCACCGCACGCGCATGCCCGCATTATTTCCATCAACACTGACGCCGCTCGCGCTGTTCCTGGGGTGGTAGCCATAGTCACGTCGGCTGATATGGCAGAGGTGGGAAATATTCCCTGCGCCATCGCGATGCCGGATTTAAAAATCCCTCCTCATCCTGTCCTGGCGAAAGATCGCGTGCGTTATGTAGGAGAGCCAGTGGCCGCCGTTGTTGCGGAAGATGGCTATATAGCCCGCGACGCCGCGGAGCTGGTGAGCGTGGAATATGAACCCATGCCAGTGGTTGTTGACATGGAAAAGGCCATCCAGAAAAGTAGCCCGATCATTCATGAGCAGTTCGGTTCCAACCAGGCGTTCACTCATCAGATCAAGACTGGCGACATTGACGCAGCATTTAAGCAGGCCGACCACATTGTGAAGGAGCGCTTCGTCAATCAGAGGCTGGCGCCAATCGCGATGGAGCCGCGCGCCGTGGTTGCGGAATATTTGCCGGGAGAGAAGCGGCTTACACTGTGGTCTTCAACCCAGATACCTCATCTGTTAAAGACGCAAGTTTCAGTCATGGTGGGTTTGCCGGAAACCGCGGTGCGTGTGATTGCCCCCGAGGTGGGAGGTGGCTTCGGCAGCAAACTGAACGTGTATGCAGAAGAAGGGCTCGTCCCAAAGTTGGCGATGACGCTGGGCCGGCCAGTAAAGTGGACGGAAACGCGACGGGAAAACTTCATGGCCACCATCCATGGCCGCGACAACATTTGCGACGTGGAGCTTGCGCTCAAGAAGGATGGCACCATTCTTGGGCTGAGAGTGAAATTGCTGGCGGATATGGGTGCCTATCACCAGTTGCTCACACCATTGATTCCTCAGCTCACCGCTCTAATGCAACCGGGCTGTTACAAGATTCCGGCGTTTCAGATTGACATTGTGGGCGTGTTCACCAACAAGATGTCCACCGATGCGTATCGCGGCGCCGGAAGGCCGGAGGCCACTTACAACATCGAGCGCATCATGGATTGCGCCGCGCGCGAACTGAAAGTCGATCCCGTCGAAATACGGCGAAAGAACTTCCCTCTGCCCAAAGAATTCCCATTCACTACCGCTGCGGGATTGCTCTACGACTCCGCAGCGTACCAGCAGAGCCTGAAGAAAGCTCTGGACCTTGCTGGCTATGAAAAACTACGGGCACGTCAGAAAACCGGCTGGAAGGAAGGTAAGTACTACGGGATTGGCGTCTCTACTTATGTGGAGATTTGCGCTATTGGCCCATCAGTAGCCACCCCGGCCGGAGGTTGGGAGAGCGGCACAGTGCGTATCGAACCGACCGGCAAGGTAACAATACTTACCGGTGCTTCCCCACATGGTCAAGGCGAGGAAACCACATTCGCGCAGCTGATCGCTGACCGGTTGGGCATAACCCCAGATGACATCACCGTAGTACATGGCGACACCTTGGCTGTTCCTTATGGGATCGGCACCTTCGGTAGCCGCGCTACGGCTGTAGGAGGAAGCGCGCTCTATATGGCGGCTGAAAAACTGCGGGCCAAGATCGGCGTGCTTGCCGCACACCTGCTCGGCGCGAAGCCTGCCGACATTGTCATAGGTGGCGGACGCGTGGGCGTAAAGGGTGACAGCAAGAAGTCTCTTGCTTTTGGCGAAGTAATCCTGGCCGCCTACACGGCAAAGAGCATCCCTCCAGGGTTCGAGCCGGGCATGGAAGCCACGCATTTCTTCGAGCCCTCGAACTTCACCTTCCCCTTCGGGACCCATGTGGTCTCGGTGGAGGTTGATCCCGAAACCGGTGAAGTGAAAGTGGAGAAGTACGTGGCGGTTGATGACTGCGGCAATGTAATAAATCCGCTGCTGGTGGATGGACAAATCCAGGGTGGCATAGCGCAGGGCATGGCGCAGGCCATGTACGAAGAAATGATTTACAACGATGAGGGACAGCTCGTTACTGGAACACTGATGGATTATGCGGTCCCCAAAGCCGTGCATATCCCGGAGTTCATCCTGGAGCGCACGACTACGCCTTCACCTGTGAATCCCATGGGGGTGAAAGGTGTCGGCGAGGCGGGAACGATCGCCTCAACCCCGGCAATGGTCAACGCCGTGTGCGACGCCCTGACCCCGCTTGGGATTCGGCACATTGATATGCCGCTGAAACCGGAACGAGTCTGGAAGGCAATCAGGGCAGCGCAAGCCTCGGCCGCTAAAGTGCCGGTGGCAGCTGCTGTGGTGGACAAGGCTTCGCGATCCTCCGGCAATGGGCGCTCGCAGGCTGGAAGGAGGAATGCATGATTCCGGCACAGTTTGATTATGAATCCCCTCGCAATTTGAACGAAGCCCTCGATCTTCTCTCGTCCCGCGACGATGCCAAACTGCTGGCCGGTGGTCACAGTCTGCTTCCAGCGATGAAGTTGCGCCTTGCCGCTCCCAGTCTGCTGATTGACCTAGGCAGGATTGCGGGCCTGGATACAATTCGCGATGCTGGCGATCGCATCATCGTCGGCGCGCTAACTACGCATACCGCGGTGGCGAGTTCGAAGCTCTTGCACGACGCTTCACCGCTTCTGGCGCAAGCAGCACATGAAATTGGCGATGTGCAGGTGCGCAATCGGGGCACAATTGGAGGCAGCCTGGCCGGAGCCCATCCGGCAGCGGATTATCCCGCCGCCATTCTGGCTTTGGACGCGGATATTGTCGCCCTCAGCCGCAAGGGCGAGCGCGTGATCCCCGCGCGTGAGTTCTTCAGTGGGATGTTCACTACCAGTTTGCGCCCGGACGAGATCATCACGGAAGTCAGGGTGCCAAAAACCACCGGAGCTGCAACTGCCTATAAGAAGTTTCACCATCCCGCTTCTGGATATGCCGTAGTTGGCGTGGCCGTGGTGGTGAAGGTTGGCGGTGGCAGCGTGCAAAGCGTGGCGATCGGCATCACCGGCGTCGGCGAGGTGGCCTACCGTGCAACGTTCACCGAAAATGCGCTGCGCGGCAAGCCCACCAGCGAGGTCGCAGAAGCGGCGAAGCACGCTGCCGAGCACATTGACGCTATCGGCGACTCTTTCGCCTCGGCGGAGTATCGCAAGCACATGGCTGAGGTGTACACACGCCGCGCGCTGCAACAGGCAATTACCGGCAAGTCCGGCAAATAGACGTAAACAATAAAACGTTCAACCGCTTCCGGCCGCCCGCACGGCCGGATTTTTTTGCCCCGAAGTTGGCGGCAAGGAGGACAAGCCAGAGCTGGCCAAATTCGCTATGATTCGCGGGTATGAGTGATCCGCTCTCCCTCCCAGATCAATTCAATGCGGCCACATATTTCGTGGACCGGCATATTCCCGAAGGGCGCGGCGACAAGATCGCCATTGAGTGTGGCGAAGATCGAGTGACGTATGGTCAGCTTTTCGAACGCGTCAATCGAGTCGGCAATGGACTCCGGCAGCTGGGGGTGCGAATCGAAGAACGCGTTTTCCTGCTTCTCCTCGATACGCCAGAATTTGCCTATAGTTTCTTTGGCGCAATCAAGATCGGCGCCGTCCCGGTGCCAGTCAACACATTACTAAGACCCTCTGACTATGCGTTTTTGCTGAATGATAGCCGGGCGCGCGTGGCATTTGTCAGTCACGAACTGCTCTCGCAGCTACAGGCAATAGACCGCTCCGAATTACGATATCTGAAGCACGTGGTGGTGGTTGGTACGTCCCCCACCGGATATGAATCATTTAGCCACTTAATCCAACAGAGTTCGGCCCAACTGGATCCCGAGCCCACCCACAAGGATGATGCTGCTTTTTGGCTCTACTCCTCCGGCAGTACCGGATTTCCTAAGGGTTGCGTGCATCTGCAGCATGACATGGTGGTCTGCGCCGAGCGATATGCAAAAGGCATTCTTGGGATCACCGCCGACGAGCGTTGCTTCAGCGTGGCCAAACTCTACTTTGCATACGGTCTGGGCAATGGGTTGTACTTTCCCCTAGCCGTCGGCGGGACAAGTATTTTGTGGCCCGGCAGAAATCGGCCGGCTGAAGTTTATGAGGTGATCGAACGTTATCGCCCGACGCTCTTCTTCTCTGTTCCCTCCAACTACGCTGCGCTGTTAAATTTTCAGCGAGAGGGGCCTGACTTCGGCCTTTCTTCTGTCCGCTATGGAATTTCGGCCGGTGAGGCGCTTCCGGCCGCCCTGTTCCATCGCTTTAAGGAACGCTTCGGGGTTGAAATCCTTGATGCGATTGGATCCACTGAGGCGCTCCACATGTTCATCGCCAACAAGCAGGGAGCAGTACGGCCTGGGTCCAGCGGGCAAATCATTCCTGGGTACGAGGCCCGGATCGTGGATGAACGCGGGAGGGCTGTGGCCCCGGGTGACATAGGCGATTTGCTGATCAAAAGCGATGCCGTCTGCGCCTCCTATTGGAACCAGCACGAAAAAACCAAGAGCACAATCGAGGGCCATTGGATCCGCACCGGCGATAAGTATTATCAGGACGCCGACGGGTACTTCTGGTATGCCGGACGGTCTGACGACATGCTGAAGGTCAGTGGGATGTGGGTAAGTCCAGTGGAAATAGAAAGCGTGCTCGTAGATCATCCCGCGGTGCAGGAGGCGGCAGTAGTGGGCCGCGAGGACAAAGACGGACTTCTAAAGCCAGTTGCTTATGTGGTCCTGCGGAACGGAAGCCAGCCCGCGCCGGAGTTGGGGTCCGAGTTGCAGCAATCGGTAAGCGAGAAGCTTCCGCCATTCAAGCGCCTGCGTTCAGTTGAGTTTGTGGCCGATCTCCCTAAAACCGCCACCGGCAAATTACAGCGCTTCAAGCTACGCGATCGCTCGAAATAACCTCGGCCCAAGTCAATTCCAGCGACGCGAGGATCGTATGTCATTCCGAACGAAGTGAGGAATCTCTACAGCCCGCAACAACTCTGACTGATGATAGGGGCTCCTGGTGTCTAAAGCCCTCTCGGAATGACACTTACTTTTTGTCAACTTTTGGGGGGTTCGTTTTCCTGAGTTTCCGGTATAAACTGTTGCAACTTGTGAGCGATTTCGCTCGAATGTCCGACCGGGGCCTAATTAAGAGCAGTTGGCGCTTGCTTCTGTTAAGTGGCATGTGCTCTCTTATGCTGCTCGGGCTTACCCGGAAAGCCGCATTTGCGCGTGTTTTACCACGGCCAACGAGCGTAGCTGGCAATTCAGCCCCAAGCTCGAAGACTCCGCAGAACGACAACTCTTCCAACCAAGCCGCTGTCCGCCGAACCGTGCTGGCCGTACGCCACTGGTCGAGTGCTGAGGTCACGAATGTGGCCATAGACCTGGATGGAGCGGTGAAGTACAAGGTCGGATATCTGCATGCACCAGAGCGTCTTTATTTCGATATATCTGATGTGCAATTAGAACCCGCTGTCCTACTCAAGAAATTCTCTGGACGAGACGGATTTTTGGGAAATGTCCGAGTGGCGCACTCGGAAAATGGCGCGACTCGCATCGTCTTTGATCTCTCCCGGCCCGTTTCCTACTCCGCGCAGCTGATTCCTGATCCCTATCGATTGCAGGTGACTCTACGCCCACCTGACGATAAGCCTGCCTCAAGCAAGAGCAACAGCGCCAGCCCTGCCGAACGGAAGAAGGCTTCCGCAACTACTCGGTCATCAAATGAGTCAGTTTTGGCGGAGCGGAATAAAGCCATTGTCACCGCTGCGGTTGCCATCGGCGACGTGAATCCGCGCGATGAAGCCATGGCGGGACATTCGAAACCCAGCCGGCCCTTGGCGCCATCCGCCATTCTATCGGGCTCGGGGATGATGCCAGCAAGCCAACGTACATTCATTCGCGCCCTGGGCTTGAAAATCGGCAAAATCGTGATTGACCCCGGTCATGGCGGCGATGATGTGGGCGGCATTGGACCTTCCGGTGTCCTGGAAAAAGACCTGGTTCTGGATGTTGCCATGCGGCTAGGCAAGCTCCTCAGGAACCTGGGCGCCGAAGTCTCCTACACGCGAGTGACTGACGTCTATCTGCCGCTCGAGGCCCGCACCCAGAGGGCGAACCGGGAACAAGCAGATCTTTTCGTCTCCATCCACGCGAACTCCAGTCCTGATCATTCCGCCCACGGGATAGAGACCTATTACCTAAACTTCACCTCATCTCCAGCGGCATTGGAAGTAGCTGCACGCGAGAACATGGTCTCGCAGCGCTCGGTAAACCAACTCCGGGACTTGGTACAAAAAATTGCCATGGCAGGGAGGCTTGAAGAGTCGCGAGAGCTCGCGACCGATGTAGAAAAGAATTTGGCAAAAGAACTGCCAAATGCTCACAACCGAGGCGTCAAGGAAGCGCCATTCATCGTTTTGACCGGCGCTAATATGCCCGCCATTCTCACCGAGATATCGTTCCTCAGCAATCCCGATGACGAGCGCGAACTCAAAGATCCGGCCTATCGGCAGAAGATCGCGCAAGCGCTTTATTCAGGGGTATCCGACTATGTTGCGGGATTGGGCGGGATCTCACCCCTCACGCGGACTCAGACCGCGGCTGCGAGTTCGGTAGCGGTTGACTTCGGTCCGACGAGTTGGAGCGATACCCTGCTCGACTTTGTGGCTTCGAATCGCACGTTTGTCTCGATTGCCCTTTTGTTGATAGCTGCCTGGACGTTCCTGCTTGCGAGTCCAACTCGTGCGCAGCCCGCTCCCGAAACCGCAGCTCCAAACTCAGCGGTTCTCGATAAGGACACTGACGGGGAACAGAACGAGCCTGATTATGCGGAAGCAGCCCCAAAGCTGCGGATCGTACACCGCTCCTGAGCACCGCTCGCACGTTGTAGTTTTCTATTTAGGAAGTTGGAAACTCACCAGAATGCTGGTCTCGACTGCCACTGGCTTGCCGTTCAATTCGTAAGGCTTAAAACGCCATTGCCGGACTGCATCCATGGCCGCGGCGCTCAAGATTTCGGGTCCGCGGAGGGGACGCAGTTCTGCAACTGTGCCGTCCTTGGCAATCAGCGCCGCCAATACAACGTCCCCCTCCACATGCTCCTCTCGAGCCTCATTCGGGTAGACAGGCAATATCTTGCGAAGTAATGACACTTGGGCGCCAGTTGAGGATCGCTCTGAGCTTGGAGCTAGGTTTAGAACCTTTTGCGCGCCCGCATTCGTGGGTTGGATTGGCGTACGGTTCTCCGGTGCTTTAGGCCTTCCAGGGGATGTCGGGGTTCCCGCAGTGATTCGCCTGGGCGTCTCGGCGCTGGCGCTGCCCGGCTGGCCGATGCTCTCGCTCGGCGGTTGAGAAGCGTTCTTTCGCTCAGGCCGTACGAGCGCCGAGAATAAGGAATTGTCCGAGCTATTCGCCGACCGATACGTTCCCGAGAGGACCTGGGCCGCCGGACTCGACGCCAGCGATTCCGGTGTCATAGGCGGTGTGGGATCCAGATGCAAAAGCACGCTCCCAATATGAATATCCACGGTACTGGCCTGGGAATCCTCCGCCGGAGTATTCAACCATTGCCACACCCCAATGGTGAGGGTAAGTAAGAACACAAGCGCGACCACCGTATCCACGACAGCGTTGTGTGCACCGCGGGAAACCCCGTAATAGTGGGCAGAAACCCTAAAGGCCGAGGCCCAAGCCGAGGGACGGAACAACTTGGCGTTTAAGTCGTGTTTAATTTCTACTTCAGGCGCGGGCGGTACCTCCGCTGGACGACCGCAGAGAATACAGAAGGCCTTGTCCTCGGTGTACTCGTTCCCGCAGCCCGCACATATCACAATCGCCGGTTTCGGCGCGGCGGCGATCTGCGCAGGCTGCTCAACCAGGTTCAGGATGGGTGCTTTGCCGTGCAGTTTTGCGAGACTGGTTAAAGCCTGCCTCTGATCACTCTTTAGGGTGAGAAATTCGAATCCAAATTCAAGCTCATCCTTGTGCCGAACTACGGCGTGCATCTTGAATGGAGTGGTTGCAAAAGGGACAGAAAACTCCAGCTCAACCCTTTCGCCGGGACGCAACTCGCCCGACATTGCGCCGCGAATTCCACCCAAGCCGACATCTTGAGACCGACCGGTGAGGCGGGTGGTGGTAGCCGGACGAAAAACGGTTACGGCGAGAGGAACCGCAAGTTGGTACCGGGGGTGCCGTCGGCGAGCGGATTGAACGTCGGGCGGTGTGGCCGGGGCTGCTTGACTCATACGCCTCCGTCACCCTCCGAGAGCTCGCTGGATCTAAGAACTGTAAAGCTGGAGTACCTGGGCCCTAGCAGCATTTCACGTACCACCAAATCAGAAAAGACTAGCCCTAGTTCACGACAGTGTCAACGAGAAGTCGAGAAGGGAAAGGAAGTGGTTGCGGGTTAATAACTTACAGCTGCAGCTCTGGGCACACAGGAAGGTTTGGTAAGCCGCAGCGAGAGACCCACCCGGCGGATTGCCCGACTCGAACTCCCAAATCTATGGCCAGCGCTTGGCGGTCTCTTCCCAACCCGCCGGTCTCGCGCCTCCAGCGGAAACGACTGCAGGCTGAGGCACGCGGATGGGCTGTTGTGGAACGGAGGTGGTTGCGGTAACGGCACTTTTGGCGGCCGTTGCCTCCCCGGCGGTCTCAGCTTTCTCTTCCGTGAGCAACGGAGCGGCGATGCGTAACGCCTCGACTTCCTTTTCCAAGCGGGTCAACTCTAGTTCTTTTTGTCTCAAAACCTCATACACATTCTTCATAGTAGGCACCCGGTATGCGGGCAGATGTCCGGAATTTATGCAGTCGTGAGTAGTTTGTCAAGCACAATGAGAAAGCGCGGCGAACGGAGCGTTAGGAACAGGGTTTCATCAGAGCTGGAATGTAGTAATCGGTCTGCGCCTCTCTCTGGCTCATGTAGGTTCCACGTCCAGTTCGACCGTATTGTTCATCCCCAGGGCAGTAGTAATAACCTTTGCGGGTATCCACCCAAACTTTAATGCTGGGATCATTAGCGGGCGCGCTCAAGTCTTCCTTTTCTGTGGTGGGCAAGAGCTTGGAGAAGTCTGAACCAACCCCGGTGAGAAGCTGCTTCACTCCGGTACTAACCTGTCCATTGCCAGCAGATGCTGAGTTACTTGATTCAACAGTGTTCGGCGTCGCGGAGGGCTCTAAGCTGGAGCTGGGCTCCGAACCTGGCGCCTGGTCAGAGCTGAATGCCGGTGGATTTGCTTTTCTGCGCGGAATGGGCGCGAACGCCACAAGCAGGGCTAAGGCAACAAACAGCGCCGGGAGAAGCAATCTTTTTGCGGGGAGAGTTTGCCTCCACGCCGGGGCCGTGATGACCGGCTCGACCGGTTCAGCGGAAAGCGGATTCGAGGCATCGCATTGCGGGCAGATCGCCGCTTCCATATCTATGAGCGCGCCGCACGCTTTGCAAACGCCTTGAAGTCTCGAGTTGTCAATTATCAGCAATTGACTCGCGACCTCGGTGGCGGAATTCTCTTCCGGCGATGAACTTATTCCTGCACTGACGCCATTTTGCGTGGAATTCTCCAGGCCGTTGCGTTTAGCCCCAACCTGGTTCAGAGCTGAAATTACGCCTGCAGCCATCCCTTTTAAGGTTTGTATGTCACGTTCCTGGAATGCATACGCATGGGAAGCAAACAGCTCAAAAATTCCAATGAGTTCATTCTGCTGGTACAGCGGCATGACAACAACAGATTCGATTCCCAGACGGCGGCAGCTTTCAATGTTTACCCGAGGATCGAGATCGGCATTGTCGCAGCGCAAAATTTCACCGGTGCGGATGCACTCCGCGATAAGGCCGGACTTCATGTCCAGACGCGCCCCGCAATCGGGGGCGATCGTGCCGGTTGCGGCGCAACATACCAGCTCCGGACCTTTCTTCAAGGCAATAGCTGAAGCCGAGGCGCCGGTAATGTATTGCGCACGTTCCGCGGTGAGTTGCAGTATCGAATTCAGTTCAGATTCGGAATTCCCCGGGCCCGCAATGGAGAACGTGGCCTCGCGACCCAATTCAGGTCCTTTGAATAGAGTGTCTTGCGCATCCGCAGTTGGTGGATGGGACTCCGGCGAAGGCTCTGCGATTGGCCAATCAGACTGCCTCTTGCCATCTTCGTGGCGATTGGAAGGCGGCCCGAGAATGGAGTATTGATCCATGCCAGCACTACTCTACAGCGAAAAGTCGAGATTCTGCCGCAAAATCAGGCTCCAAAAGCCTGAGCTGTTGCATTACTTGGAGTTTCATACCATCTATTTGCGGTGTCAAGGTAACCTGCGCCACAGTAGGGCCTATCCCGAGAAGTCTGGGGGGACATTATCCTGATTAACAAACCGTCTGGTGCTTATCTGCTCGCCGCCCAAGCTTGGGCTCGCTCTTCGGCGTCAAGCGCCTTGTGATCAGACGGAAGGGCCCCCTGAGCTTCCGCACGGGAGAACCACTTTAAGGCGTCCCCATAACTCTGCTTGACACCATCGCCATTGGCGTAACGTACGGCTAATGCCAGTTGCGCATCCGGGTCGCCTGACTCGGCAGAACTTCGAAGCGTCTTAATGTCGTGCGCGGCGGCGACTTTGTCTCGTCTTGTCTGCGACGCTGTGCTGGGCAGAGGCTTGGACAGCTTGGGATCGGCCACGGATGCCGATGGCGTATCAGGGTTAGTTCCATCAGCTTTTGGGTCCACGTCTGCGGATGGCTCCCCAGCCAGAGATTCCGGTTTCCCTTCATTGGCCACTCCTGAAGAGGAACTGTCTGTTGCGGTCATCGCGGGATCTTGCGGCTCTGAGAGTTTGGGAGAAGCCTGGTTGTCATCCAAGTGCAGTGGCTGTCCAGCAGAGGGAGCTCCCTGAGAATCGGTTGCCGCATGCGGGTCACTACTGGGCGGCGTATCCGCCAATTCGACCGCTGCAGTCTTCGCGTAACGGACGGAACGGATCCACCATCCGAATCCTAGCAATCCTCCCAGCAGGAGAATACCGGCCAGTATCGGCTTGTGAGCACGGTTGCGCTGTGTCAGCTCGCCCGTGAGTAAGGGCCCGGAAATCGCCGGCTCAGACGCGGGAATCTCCTCTTTTCCCAAATGCACATTCCCGGCCTCGATTTCGCAGATCAGGTCGTCTCCTGCGTCCGTCTTTGAGGATTGTTTCAGAGGGGATGGGGACGTTGGTACTCTCGCCTCCGGTGCGTCCACCTTGCCAGAACTGCGCGCCTTCTTTGCGATAACTGGAGTGCCAGCGGGATCGGATGCCCGCGACGACACCTCTGGAGCGGGTTCAACTACGGAGACGATCAACTCACCCATGCTTTCCAGCACGGATATCTCGTGGCGTCCAAACGCTGAAGGGGTTGAGGAAAATACTTCGAAGACGCCAATGAGCTCAACCCCAAGATAAAGCGGCATCACCACCATGGAGCGGATGCCCAGCAGTCGGCAGACCGCGAGATCAACCCGAGGATCGGATTCCGTATCGTGGCAAATAAGCAGGCGGCCGGTGCGGACGCACTCTCCTGAAAGTCCGGAGGTGCCATCAAGCTGCGCACCTAACTCCGGAGCGGTTGTACCCGCCCGCGCCCTGCAGAACATGACCTGGCCTTGCTTCAGCGCGATGGCGGAACCTGTAGCACGCGTCATCACAACGGATTGCTCACTCACTAATCTGAGTGCCGCGTCCAGGCTGGCTTCAAATTCGGATTGCGCCACGCGATCCTGGGAAGAATGTTCTTGTGCCCGCGAACGGAGATCGTCCACACCAGCATCTTTCGTTGCGACAGGTCCTGAATCCGTGTGGTCAGACATGCGGGTCAGTGAAGGAAGCGTCGGTTCCCTTTCCCCCAAAGCACTTAAGTGCAATCCGGAGAAGTGGTTAACAGTCCTCCCTGTAACGGAGTTTCGCCCGGAGCCCAACCCCTGTCAAGGTGACAGAGGTTGGACACTGTAGTCACTACCTGGGGCCGCTCACGCGATAAGTTAGAACGCCTGACTTTACGGCTTCTTTTTCGGAGGCAAGTACTTCTTCTCGATGGAGGCCACGATCACATAATTGGGATCCACCATCTCGTTCAAGTGGATCCTTGCCACTTTCGAGAGCAATTCGTACGTATCGAGCTCAGATAGGCCGTAGTCATTATGAATCCAGTGGACCAGCTCGGTGAACGCGATACGGAGGCAGTCATCCAGCGGACGATAAGCTCCCACGGCCATGATCGAGCTCTCATTCTCAAAGCGTGGCCATTTAATGCGCTGCCCCTTGATGACGCTAACCTGCATGCGTGCGCGCAATGGCACCTCAATCGCCGTTCCAGCTATTTCGCCGTCTCCCATCGCGGCGTGGCCATCTCCCATATAGAGCAAAGCTCCCGGCACATTTACAGGAAGGTAAAGAGTGTTTCCTACGCTGGCCTCGGGGGAGTCCATGTTGCCACCGAATTCAGCAGGCACTATGGAGCTCCGCGCCTCACCGCCGGCGGGGGCGACCCCGATGCAGCCGAAGAAAGGGTGCAGCGGAATTTTGACTGAGAAATCCGAATCAAGCGCGCGAAACGTGCCAGTGTTAGTGGCATGGTCAATCGGGTAGTACCAGATTTTTTCCGGAACAGGTTGCGTGATCATGGGGGTGTAGTCGGTGGGATTGATAGCACCGAATCCCGGCGCGAATGCGCCTACTCCCTGGTTGCCATCTACCTGGATGTCGAGGAACTTTACCGCCAGCGTGTCTCCCGGCTCAGCGCCCTGGACGAAAAATGGGCCGGTCAGGGGATTGTCTCCCTTCACCATGCTCAGAGTGTCTCCAGGCTTCTGCAGTGCATTGCCAAAAGCGTCTACGGTGTTGGTCTCCAGAATGTCGCCCGACTGCAGACGCGCAACCGGCGTCGCAGGTCCATAGGTGTACTTCACGTCATTCATGGTGGCGTGATAAGTGACGGTCTTGGAGGTTTGGGCGAAGGCGGGCGTCAGCAGAGCCAACCCCGCGAGCGCGACCCATCCGATGGACATGCGAAATATTGTGCTGAACGAGAATCTGCGTCGAATCATCGCTTCCTCTTTTCACAATCTGTGGTCTGGGCGACCGAGTATACACCGTGAGGAATAAACCAGAGGCGGCGCGGCTCTCGGTCAATGAACGAGCATGAGAAAAGTCCAGCCGAAGAGCAAAGTTGCTGTGGTAACCGGCAGCCCTACGCGGAAGTAGTCGCGAAAACTGATGTGGACCTCAGGCCGCGCGCTCTCCACCACAATGATGTTGGCCACGGAACCAGTGATGGTCAGATTGCCGGCGAGAGTGCTGGCCATAGCAAGGACAAGCCAACCCGTGTGGGGATTCGCGAAGCCAGGTACCAGTGACTTGAGCAGCATTACCGCGGGGACATTGCTGACTAGATTGCTCAGAATCGCAGTCACCACTGTGAACACGCCGGAGTGCTGGAGATTCCAGTGACGACCGATGTCAAGGAGCCAGGACACAATTCCCGCGTTCTCCGCGCCTCCAACGATCAGAAACAGCCCGACAAAGAAGACTAAAAGGCCCCAGTCAACTTCATCGTAGAGTTGGCGGGGATCCAGGGTGCGCGTAATGAGCAGTGTTGCCGCCCCGAGAGCGGCCATGGTGGCCGGCGGAACACCAGCAAAGAAACCTACGACAACGGCTGCTACTACAATGGCGGGCTTTGTCAGACTAGAAGCCGGGGGGCGCTGCAGCGGGACGGCCTGAACGGCCAGCGCTTCGGCAGGCTCGTGCGGCAGGCAAAGCCAGTGCAGCATTGCCCAATCTATTGCCAATCCGACCAGCGCCACAGGAGCGAGGTGGGCGAGAAAATCCCTATAGGAAATGCGGGAAAAGGAACCGATCAGCATGTTCTGCGGATTTCCAGTAATTGTGGCCACGCTCCCGATATTTGAAGCAGTGGCGACCGCCAGCAGATACGGGAGCGGTTGCACCTTCATCCGGCGGGCTACCGCCAGCACGAACGGCACCATGACCAGGCAGATGATGTCGTTGACAAAGAAGGCGGAAAGCAAACCGGAAGTAAAAATCACCGTGGGCAGTAGGTGCTTTGGCCTTAGGCGGCGCAGAACCAGTTCAGTAATCCATTCGAAGAAACCCACCAGGCGCAGATTTCCGACAATCAACATCATGGAGAAAAGCAGCACCAGGGTACCGAAATCTATGAACCGCAACGCTTGCGAGGGCGGAACGATGCGGAATGCCACCATCAGCACTGCGCCTATGATGGCGGCGCCCGGGCGATCAATCTTCATTCCTGGAAACTTGCCGAGAGCGAATACCAGATAACTAGCTGAAAAGATTGCGTAGGCGGCCAGGAGGCGCACATCCGAGAGCGCAGCGGGAGAAAATTGTGGCATCTATCTAAATCACTGAGGAGCGTGCATGGCGAGTTGCAGGACCTCAGCCAGATGAAACGCCCGGCGTTTGGTCGCGTGCTCGATCTGACTCTTGCAACTGAAACCGTCGGCGATGATCAGGGTACTCGACGCTGCTTTGCGAACCTCTGGCAACAGCACCCGCTCGCCAATTTGGTTCGAAATATCAAATTTGTCTGCTTCGTAGCCGAATGAGCCGGCCATCCCACAGCAACCGGATTCCAGGAGCTTGTAATCAAGTCCCATTCGGTCCATTACAGATTTTTCTTCCCTCAGGCGCATCACCGCCTTGTGATGACAGTGCCCTTGTACGATTGCCTGGCTATTCAGCCTGGAAAACTGAAAAGCTTCAGGATCTTTCTCAATAAATTCTGCGATGGTAAACGTACTCTCCTTCAGCTTTTTAGCTTCAGGTAAATCGGGAAGAAGGCTGCTTATCTCATCGCGGAAAACCGAGCAACAACTCGGCTCCAGCACCACCATGGGTGTGCCGGCAGCAATTTCGTCGGCTAGAGTCGCGATGATCCGCTGCAAATAAGACTTGGCCATGTCGAGAAATCCATAATCGTAGAGCGGGCGGCCGCAGCAGAGATGTTGCCTCGGCACGACAACCTGATGTCCCGCGCTTTCCAATACCTCCACCGCGGCATGGGCAGTTTGCGGAAGAAAATAGTTGTTGAACGTGTCTGGCCAAAGAATTACGCGCGGTGAGCCTTGATTGCGGACTCCCCGTCTCTCGAACCGTGCCTTGAATGTCTCCCGCGCAAATGCGGGAATCGGGCGCTGCTGTGAGACGCCGGCTGCAACCTTCGCTAATGAACTGATTACCGGAGCCCGGGTAAGCAGATTTACAAACCCGGGCGCGATTGATGCCAGGTGGGCCCACTTGTCAATCCAGCCAAATGCGTAGGCGTGACGCGGCCGCAGCCTTCCTTGCCAATAGTGCGATAGAAATTCGGCCTTGTAGGTCGCTACGTCTACGTTGACCGGACAATCGCCTTTGCAGCCTTTGCATGCGAGACAAAGATCGAGTGCTTCCTTGACGTTCTCACTGCGCCAACCGTCTTTGATGACCTCAGCGTGCAGCATCTCCCACAGCAGGTGAGCGCGGCCTCGCGTGCTGTGCTCCTCTTCATGGGTAACCATGAAGCTGGGACACATAGTGTCCTGCTCACCTTCACCCGCCGCGCGGCGACACTTCCCTACACCGACACAGCGCAAAGTGGCGCGAGCGAAGCTGCCCTGATCTTCAGGAAATTTAAAGTGGGTCGCTGGTTCCCAGGGGCGATAATTCGTCCCCAAGCGGAGGTTTTCATCTATACGATAGGGATCAACCACCTTGCCCGGATTCATCTTCCAGTCCGGGTCCCAAATTGATTTAAATTCGCGAAAGGCCTCCACCAACTCCGGCCCAAACATCTTGTAGAGAAATTCAGCGCGCGCTTGGCCATCACCGTGTTCGCCGGAAAGCGATCCGCCGTAACTGACCACCAGGTCGGTGGCTTCCTCCATGAAGGCGCGCCACTTTTTGATGCCGGCTTCAGTTAGCAGATCGAAGTCCACACGGTTGTGGACACATCCCTGGCCAAAATGTCCGTACATCGCAGAGTGATAGTTGTAGCGGTCGTACAGCTTTTTGAGATCGCGCAGATAGGAGCCGATTTTTTCAGGCGCAACCGCCGAGTCCTCCCAGCCTTCCCAATCGGGCAGGTGACCGGGAACGAAGGCGTTCGCACCCAGGGCCGACTCGCGAATGATCCAAAGTTTTCTTTGCTCAGCCCGATCGGTAAACAGCTTCATCTCTGCTCTGCTGCCGATAGCTTTCATCAGGCGGCGCGCCTGTTCGGTTGCTTCCGCCTTCGTCTCTCCTCCGAACTCCACCAGTAACCAGCCCCTGCCAGCCGGCAGGAAGGGGAGGTACTCGCGTTGCGGCAGGCCTTTCTTCTGAATGTTTGTGGTGAGAATTTCGTCGAAACCTTCAAGCCCAATAGGACTGAAGGTCACGATCTCTGCCACAGCGTCCGCCGCCTGGTAAATGTCGGGGTAGCCGAGGACGAGCAGGACCCGCTCCGGTGGACTGTAGATGAGCTGTACTTTGGCCTCCAGCATGGTCACGCAGGTGCTCTCAGTCCCCACCAGTGAACGCGCGATATTAAAACGGCCATTTTCGTTGGGAAAAAGTTGGTCGAGGTTGTAGCCCGAAACTCGACGTGGAATATTCGGATAACGTTCCTTCACTAACTTTGCATAACGAGCGCGCAGCGATTTGAGCCGGGCGTAAATGTCACCACCTCGGCCACCCTGACGAATGGCATCATCCATCTCGCCATCTGTCATCCAGCCGACTTTCATGGTGGTGCCATCGTAGAGAAGAATCTCCATCTCGATGACGTTCTCCACCGCTTTACCCGCCATCTGCGAGTGCACGCCGCAGGAGTTATTGCCGATCATGCCGCCAAAAGTGCAGTGGGTGTGGGTGGCGGGGTCCGGCCCCCAGGTCAGGCGGTGCGGCCTGGCGGCGCTGCAGAGAGCGTCGCAGATCGTCCCCGGCTCAACGCGAGCGAATTTTCTAGCCGGGTCAATTTCCAGAATGTGGTGAAGATACTTGGTCCAGTCGATGACAATCGCAACATTGCAGCACTGCCCCGCCAGGCTGGTGCCGCCACCGCGCGACAGCACGGGCGCCCCAAACTTACGACACGCCGCAATGGTCTGAATCACATCCTGTTTACTTTTTGGGACCACGACCCCGATCGGCACTTGGCGATAGTTCGAAGCGTCCATCGAATAGGCGGCGCGACTGCCTTCGTCAAAGCGAACTTCTCCCTCCACTTCCTTGCGCAGCGCTGCTTCCAGTGCGCGCGAGTCAACTTGGATAGGATTTCGCCAGAGAGCAGGTTGTGATTGGCTAATCAAAGTTGGCTTACCAGCAGAAGTTTCTGGCATGTCTTGGCCACGGAACCTGCCCTTAAAAACTAAGGCACGGTCTTGACCGTGCCCTGCTTACAAATCCCTGAATGAGCGCAGTCGGTCGAGCCCTAATTCGGCGACCGCTCGGCGCTTGGTTTTCCGACTCCACCCACATTGGAAATCTGGATGTGACTGCCGCGTCCAGTCGCTTCAATGACGATGCTTACCATTCCCTTATCGGTGGCAAACGCTAAAGTGTGACTATTCTGATCATTCACAGAAAGATTTGAACGTGGAAACCTGGAGTGGTACCACGCCTGGACTGCGTCCGGTGGATCTGGGGTTTCGAATGAGGCAGTCACAGTGCTGAATCCTCCCATCTTGACAGAAGAGGCGCCAGGAAGCGGGCGCGCTCCGGGATAAACATCAACCCCAAGGTTCCTGGCAGCCTGCACGGCATCACCGTCACTCTCGACCGTGCCAAAAGGAGTCACCACCCGAGCGTGGTCGCCTTGCGTTTCCACCTTCACGCCCCGAGCGATTTTCAGGCCAATCAGCGTTGCCGTCACGCCACCTATAACAGTTAAACCAACAAGGACAGCAATTACAACCAGCACGATCTTAACTGCGTTGCTGCTCGCAGGTGCGGTGGCGCTGTTCGGGATGGCTTGCATTGCCGGCCGAGCTGCAAACCCGCTGCCGGATTGAGATGACGTCGATTGCGCGGTGACTGTCGCAGCTACAGCTGCTCCACATTGGGTGCAAAATCGCCCGGACGTTTCCAGCGTCGCTCCGCAAGATGTACAGAATGCCATTGGCGCACCTCAAACGCGCAAAAGTGTAGGTTGGCCGGGAGTATATCGCAACGGCACTCAGGCCAACAACGGCAATGCGCCGAGTAGCCGGGGTTTCCCGCCGCGCTAGATCCAGGCTCGGCTGATGTAATCGCTCATAGCCAGGAAGAGGAGAATGAGCAGCCAAAAGAATCCCGCGGCAATAACCAGGTAAGTAGTCTTCCCGCTGATGTACTTCGCGTGCATGAAGAAAAGCACAACCAGAACACCTTTGCAGCTGGCGATAAACAGGGCCACCGGCGTGCTAAACGGCCCGAGATCAATGCGCGAGACAGCGGCGGTAACCACCGTTAAAACCATCAAGGCGGCCCAGACCAGAACGTACGTTCTCTTTGGTGAAATGTGTTCCATGGTGCCTCTATGCGTGCCGATGACTAATCAGGTAAAGCAGGGGATATAAATAGATCCATACCAAATCAACAAAGTGCCAGTACAGCCCCACATTCTCAACCGGATTGTGATACTCCGCGGTGTAGCGCCCGCGCCAGGCAAAATAGGCGACGAACCCTACAGCAAACAACCCGATCACGACGTGTAGGGCGTGGAACCCAGTCATGGTGAAGTACAAGACAAAAAACATTTCAACATGCGGGGCATCTTGCCACTTCTTCAGGTCAAAGCTGCTTCCGGGAAACTCGTGATTGAGCCAATGCTGATGGTATTCGACGGCCTTGATGCCCATGAATGCCAATCCCAGCAAAATAGTAAGGAGGAGCAGAAGGACCAGCAGCTTCCGCTGTCCCAATTGAGAGGCACGCACTGCCAATGCCATCGTCAAACTGCTACCGATCAGCACCACGGTATTTATGGTGCCGTACCAGAATTCCATGTGCTGGCTGCCTTCCACCCAGGCGTGGAAGTACAGATAGCGATAGACCAGATAACAACAGAACATGCCGCCAAAGAACATGATCTCGGTGACTAGAAACACCCACATCCCCATGCTGGAGGCTTCCCGCTGCTGCTCCAGGTCGGAGAAGTGGTGGCGCAGTTCGCGTTTCGCGACTACTGTCCGGCTATTCCCCAACCGGGACCTCCTGCGGGAGTTGGTCGTAGTTGTACGCCTCCCAGGTCACCACTGGGGTTTCTTCAAAGTTAAAAGTAGGCGGCGGCGAAGGGGTCATCCATTCCAGGCCCGAAGCGGCCCAAGGGTTGTCTGTGGCCAACTTTCCATAACGCAGCGACCACAGGAAATAAACCATCGGTAACAAGTACCCGACGGCAAGAATAGAGGCTCCGGCAGTAGAGAGCACGTTCAGTATCTGGAACTCCGAAGTGTATGCGTGATATCGCCGCGGCATCCCCAGATACCCAAGAATGAATTGCGGGAAAAAGGTCAAATGGAAACCTATGAAGATGATCAACGCCGCGAGCCTGCCCCACAGTTCCGGATACATCCGGCCGGAAATCTTGGGCCACCAGAAATGCAGGCCTCCGATATAGGCCATAACCATTCCGCCCACCATGATGTAGTGGAAGTGAGCGACCACAAAGTATGTATCGTGAACGTGAACATCCAGTCCCAAAGCAGCCAGGAACAGCCCCGTCATTCCCCCCATGGTGAACAGGCCGATGAAGCCGAAGGCATACAGCATGGGAGTGGTATAGGAGATCTTGCCCCTGTACATGGTGGCAGTCCAGTTGAAGACTTTAATGGCCGAAGGAACCGCCACCATATAGCTGAAAAAAGAGAAGATCATGGCCGAGTAAACGGAAATTCCGGCCACAAATTGGTGGTGGGCCCATACCAGGAAACCAAGCACGGCTATGGCAACACTGGCCATTGCAATAAACGAATATCCGAATATTCTCTTGCGCGAGAAACAAGGCACAATCTCGCTCACCACCCCCATGCCCGGCAAAATCATGATGTAAACCGCGGGGTGCGAATAAAACCAGAAGAGGTGCTGAAACAGCACCGGATCTCCGCCGACTTTGGGGTCGAAAACTCCAATGTGAAATATGCGCTCCAGGCCAACCAGCGCCAAGGTGATGGCGAGCACCGGCGTTCCAAGCACCTGGATTATTGCCGTGGCGTAGTTAGACCAGACGAACAATGGCAGTCGCGACCAGGTCATCCCCGGCGCCCGCATGCGATGTACTGTAACGATGAAGTTGAGTCCAGTAAGGATAGAAGAGAATCCAGCAATGAAGATTGAGGTGGCTGCCAGGACCACATTTGAATTACTAAATGAGGTGCTGTAGGGAGGGTAAAAAGTCCAGCCGGTATCAACCCCACCGGCCATGATGGTGTACAGCATTAGAAGTCCGGCGGAGATGTATAAGTACCAGCTCAGTAGATTGAGGCGCGGGAATGCGAGGTCCTTAGCGCCGATCATCATCGGAATCAAAAAATTTCCCAACACTGCCGGCACTGAAGGAATCAGAAAAAAGAAGATCATCACCTGGCCGTGCATGGAAAACAACTTGTTGTAGGTGTCTGGCATTACCAGGTCTCCAGCCGGGGTGAGCAGCTCGAGCCGGATCAACAATGCGAAGAAGCCGCCAATAAAAAAGAAGAAGGTAATGGAGATCAGATAGAGCAGCGCGATGCGCTTGTGATCGGTGGTCAACAGCCAAGACCTGATGCCATAGTCGGCATTCAAGTAATGGGTGCGCTCTGCGGTTGCTACTGCGGTTGCCATGTCAGTTCCTCTACGGTCGGGTTGCTCTGCTCGGGACGGCTGGACGGTTGCTCACCGGCTCGCGCTGTTGCGGAGTCTGGAGCGACTTAATATATTCGACCAGCGCCAAGAGTTGTTCCTCGCTTAAAATTCCCTGAAACGTGGGCATGATGTTTTTGAATCCGGAGACCACTTTTGCGCCAGGATTCAGTATGGATTCGCGAATATAGTTTTCATCGCCCGTAACCACCCGTCCGTCTTCGAGTTGCACAGGCTTGCCATAGAGTCCCACCAAATTGGGCCCTCGACCTTGCGTATCCGCGCGGTGGCAAGAACCGCAGCCCAGCTCCTGGAAGAGCTTCTGCCCGGTCGCCGACAATGAGCCTTCGGCCCCTCCTCCTGAAAGCCATGTCTGGTAATCAGAGGGATTCATCACCACGATGCTTCCGATCATTCCGGAATGTTGTGTTCCACAGAATTCAGCACAAAACAGATGATAAGTTCCCGCGCGAATGGGATGGAACCAGAGGACGGTATAACGCCCCGGGATCACATCCTGCTTGAGCCTGAAAGCGGGCGCATAGAAACTGTGCACCACATCCTGCGAAGTCATAATCAGCTTGACGTCGCGATTAACTGGAATGTGTAATTCATTGATCTCCCGCTGGCCTTCCAGGTGCTGCAGCTTCCACATCCACTGCTTGGCTACGACATAAATCTCCATTGCGCCCTGGGGAGGAGTTCGCTCCTGGAAGTACAAAACTGCGCCCCAGACGAAGAAGACGATAAAAATCCCGAACGGCACGATACTCCACGTGAGCTCGATGGGAAGGGAGCCCTCGATCTGCGTGGCAGCACGGACTCTGGTGTCCCGGAATTTCAAAGCAAAGACGACAATCAGGGCGAAGATCAGGATTGTGACTAATCCGGTCACCAACAGCAGAAAAATGAAGAGCGCATCCAGGCGGGCAGCCGAGGTGGAAGCTTGGGGCGGCCAAAATGGCATCTGGAAGTTCATGGTTTTATGCGGCGCGTCCTAAGTTGTGGTTACTGCTGCCCAATCGAAACATGATGAATAAAAAACTGCCGAGAGCCAGCATTGTGACTAGCGCCGCTACTCGTAGTACGCGGCTGATGATGGCGCTGTACTTTCCACTGCTGGGATCGTAGTGATAGCAGTACAACAACACCTGGTCGATCAAGGTGCCGATCTGCCCGCTTGAAGCTTGCACCAAGCCGAGCCGCAGATCACGCGGCGCGTATTCCACCCCGTAGTAGTACTGCGAAATCTTTCCTTGTGGGGTTAACACAGCAATCGCGGTAGTGTGGGCAAATTGCCCGGATTTCGAATCGTATTGGTACTGCCAGCCAGCGGCGCGGGTAAGCGCCGTAATAGATTCCGCGCTTCCAGTGAGGAAATGCCAACCCTGTTCTCCGCCCGGCCGGCGGTAGCGTTGAAGGTAGACTTTCTTCTTCTCTGCCGCCATTGCCGGAGTCTCTCTCGGGTCAAAACTTACCGTGAGAACGTCGAAGTCTCTTCCCATGGTAAGAGGCAGAACTTTAAGCCCGCTGGTGAGTCCGGCGAGAACCTCACCGCACAGCATGGGACAGTTGTAATAAACCAGATTCAGGATCACGGGTCGCTTGCCGAAATATTCCCCGAGCGTGACCGGCTTACCGGATTCATCGTGAAACGCCAGCCCCAGTGGAATCTGCTGGTTTAAGTTTTGCTGGATGCCGACATTCTGCAAACCGGGCGGGCGAACGTTCGCAGGAGGAGATTGGGCGCCGCCACCCATCATGTCCTGCCCGAGAGCTGTCATGCACCAGGCGCAAATTAATACCAAGCTGGCAATGACAAGAACTTTTCTCAACTTTAGGCTATTCATCACCGTTTTCTACCCGTTTCTGCCCCAGCACTCGCCAGTCCCGCGCCAGCGGCATTCGTTTCCCGGGTTGGCAAGCCCCGCTGGGCAATCATGTCAATTGCTCGTTCAATTGGAATATGCGCTATGCCCGCACTCTGGTCACTCCAGCCATAGCTGTCAAGAATTTGATCCTCACGGGCGCGAAATCTGTTGAGGTCAGCGACGGGGTCTGGCTGGAGCCGGGGTTGGGGAAATTGCTGCACAGCCTGCTCGGCATGCGCTCTCGTCTCTGTGTGGGCGGTCTCAAGCGGATTGGGACGCGGCTGGCGCTTCGCCTGGAAATGGTCCAAGTACTTAAACATACCCAGGATCACAACGCTGACAATCACGCAAACCAATGCGAGTCCAACCAGGAAAGACAACACGCCGCGCACACCCAGATCGCGTGCCTCGTAAGTGGTTTCGGGGTGCCGAATGTCTTCGTGCCCGAGATCAGCCAATTTCAGACTCCAAAATTGCGCGTATCCTCACGTCCTGGAGCGGCACCAAGGGGCGAGCTCTTAAGTTCCTGAAGAACAACCACAACCAGAAGCCGCCAATCGCGACTGGGACCACGAAGTCCAGCCAACCGATAAAAAATCGCTGATGAAAGTTGGGTTCGATCATCCAGAACAGGTCAAGCCAGCGCATTACGATCAACCAGGTCGCCAGCCTTGCCAAGGTTGCCGGGTTCTGCTTAAAGTTTCGCGAGAGCAAGAGCGCGAACGGCACCGCGAAGTGGAAGATCGTCAGGAATACTCCGACATGATTCCAGCCGTGCTGCAACCGCGGCAGATACCACTGAATCTCTTCCGGCAGATTCCCCGCCCAGATGATCAGCCACTGGGAGAACGAGAAATAGGCCCACAGCATCACAAACGTCAGAATGAGATTACCGTGGTCCCTCAGAGTCGTAGGCTTCAGCAGCGAGCGCATGGGCTCGTAGCGAGACAGAATCGTCTCTGCAACCACGGCAAAGCAGATTCCTGAAAGGCCCTGCCCAACGACAAAGATCAGAGGATAAATCGTAGAGACCCAATGCGGATCGAGCGACATTACCCAGTCAATTGCGGCAAAGGTCATGGTGAAGGCGTAGATCACCAGTCCGGGGGCGCTGATCCGGCGGAAGCGGCGAGAGAAATCCCGTTCCGGCGGCTCGTCCTGCAGCCTTGACCAGCGATTCAGGTACAACACCAAAACAGCCCAAACAATGAAATACAAGATTGCCCTGAGCACGAAGTAGCTTGGCGCCAGGTAAAGCTTGGCAACGTGCAGCAGGTGAGCATCATGTGCAATCTCAGCCGGTCGCGCCCACGGATACAACCTGGAAATTCCAATGCCAATCGGAAGAAAAAACAAAATCATCAGCCATAGAGTACGAGTCCCGGCTTCAAGGATGCGGCGAATCGGCACAGCCCAGTTTCCGCCCGTGAGATGCTGCAGCATCAGGAGAGTGAGGCAGCCAAGTGTGACCCCAATCCAGAGCATGAACCCGATTAGATAGGCCGGGAAAAACTGCGCAGGAGTAATGAAGGCGCCCACCAGCGCCAGAACTGCGAAAATTATCCCCACCACCAGAGAGCGTTGCTGGATGGCTTGTGCCACGGGAGGTGCCTCAAAGTTCACGTCGTTCAGCCGTGATGCGCTCTTCATTTCGGCTGCTCCGTCGAAGCGCCCTCGCCTTGTGAGCCGCTGGGCAACGTCGTCCCGGCTTGCGGGGTACTGCTTGCAGAGGGTTGTGACAGCATGCGATCACGCTCTTGTGCCGGCACTATGCTCAATGGGGCCTGCTGACTCAACTGCAGTGCGCGTATGTACGAGATGATGGCCCATCGGTCCTGCACTGGAATCTGCGCTGCGTAATCCGGCATGGCGCCGAATCCGTTGGTGATGACGTCGAAAAAGTGCCCCATGGGCGCCTGCCGCAGACGATCAATATGGAACGAGGGTGGCCGCCGATATCCCCGCTGCACAACCATGCCGTTCCCATCGCCTAAACGCGAATGGCAGGGCGAACAATACACGTTGAAACGTTCGCGTCCACGCTCCAGAACCTGGCGAGTTGCTTGAAATGGCATCTCATTCCCGGGCTCTCCATTGATCATGCCGGTATACAAGTAAGCGTCGGTTTGCAACTGCCCTCGCGCAACTGTCCCTTCCAGGAGCGGGCGAGAAGAACGCTGGTCGGCATAAAAGTCGCTTTGGCGTAAGGGCTTGAATTTGGGTTGGTCTTGCATGTCGTAACGGCATCCCGCAAGAGAAACCACTACCAGCGGCAGAACCGTCTGGGCAGCAATTACGAATCGGTGACGCAGGCTAATAAGGCACCTCCGTCACTGCATGCGGATTCAGGCTCTCCAGAAAGCGCCGGGTCCCGATTCGATCAAATTTCGGATCTCTGGCTTCGATCGCCAAAAAGAAACGGTCTCTGGTAGCGAAAGCAAAACGCGGCTCGTGGAATACCGGGTGATAGGGCATCGGCAGCCCATTAAGGGCCAACATCCCCAACACCGCCGAGAGTCCTGCAACCAACACTGTCATCTCAAAGGTAACTGGGATAAAAGCCGGCCAGGAGTGATATGGTCTTCCGCCAACATTGATGGGATAACTCACCGCCGAAATCCACCACTGCATCAGATATCCTCCAACGCAGCCGACAATCCCTCCGATCAATACCACCAAAGACACATTGTCGCGATGGAACCCAATGGCTTCACTCAATTCCTCTACCGGAAAGGGACTGTAGCCATCCATCCGGCGGTAGCCCTCTTCATAGGCACGACGAGCAGCGGCCACCAGTGCGGAGGGGCTATCGAACTCTGCCAACATTCCGTAAATTGGCGGGCGGGTCATTCGGCCTTGACCTCCGCCTCGGGCAGCAGCGTCCGCATTTCAAAAATGGAAATCATCGGAAGAATGCGGAGGAAGAGCAACATGCAGGCGAAGAAGAACCCGATCGTCCCCACATACGTGTACCAATCCCACTGCGTGGGGTAATACATACCCCAGGAGGATGTAAGAAAGTCGCGATGCAGGCTGATCACCACGATTACGAATCGCTCCAACCACATGCCGATCAGCACATCGAGCGAAATCAAGAACAGCCATGAGGTATTCGTCCGGATCTTTTTGATCCACAGAACCTGCGGGATGACGATGTTAGCTACGATCAAACCGGCGTAGCACCAACGATAAGGACCATGTATGCGATTCCAAACCAAGAACTTGTCATAGGGATTGCCTCCGTACCACGCCATGAAAAATTCCATGATGTATCCATAGGCGACGATGAGGCCGGTCGCTAGCATGATCATGGCGGAGTTTTCCAAGTGACGCAGGGTGACAAAATCCTCCAGCTTGTAAAAATAGCGGATGGGAATCGCGAGAATAAGCACCATGGCAAAGCCGGAATAGATGGCGCCAGCCACAAAGTAAGGCGGAAAAATAGTCGTGTGCCAGCCGGGCAGAATGGCGATGGCGAAATCGAAGCTCACCACAGTATGGACAGAGAGTACGAGGGGGGTAGCCAGTCCCGCCAGCAGCAGATAAGCGGACTCATATCTCTTCCAATGCCGCGCCGAGCCCCGCCAGCCCATGGCCAGAAAACCATAGATAGCGCGTGACCAGCGGTTCAGAGCGCGATCACGCAGCGTTGCCAGGTCGGGAATCAGACCAATGAACCAGAAGAGCAGCGAAATTGTGAAGTAGGTGGATACCGCGAACACGTCCCAAACCAGCGGGCTACGGAACTGTGGCCACACTCCCATTGTGCTGGGGTAAGGAAAAAGCCAATAGGCCAACCAGGGACGCCCGAGGTGAAGCACTGGATACAATCCGGCGCATGCCACGGCAAACAGTGTCATGGCTTCCGCAAAACGGTTGATCGAATTACGCCACGATTGCCGTAACAACAGCAAGATGGCTGAGATAAGTGTCCCGGCGTGGCCGATGCCGATCCACCAGACGAAATTCACGATGGCAAATCCCCATCCCACGGGGATGTTCACGCCCCAGATGCCCACTCCGCGATAGAAGAGGTACGTGACCGCGAACAACATGAGGAACGTGAGAGTCGAGGCGAAACCGAACGCAATTAGCCATTGGACAGAAGTAGGCCGGGTCAGAACAATGGCGCTGATCTTGTCCGTCACGGTTGCGAAGGTGTGCCCCGGTTCAATGACCGGCGGCTTCCCTTGGCGAACCGAGATCTGCTCGACGATGTCTTTCTCTTCCATCACTACTTTTCTTCCGCTGGCGCTTCCAGCCCCGGATTTGGATTATTCACGGCTGCCAGGTAGGTGGTGCGCGGCCGGGTATTCAGCTCAGCCAGAAGGGCGTAATTGCGTTCCTGCGCCTTCAACTTGGCGACTCGCGTGTTGGGGTCATTGATGTCGCCGAAAACAATGGCATCCGCCGGGCAGGCTTGCTGGCAAGCTGTTTGCAATTCCTTTTCGCGAATCTTGCGATTTTCACGCTCGGAATCTATCCGGGCCTCAGAAATGCGCTGCACGCAGTACGTACATTTCTCCATCACGCCCCGACTGCGTACCGTCACATCAGGATTGCGCATCATCTTCAACTGGGGAGTGTTCCAGTCCTGGAATAAGAAGAAGTTGAAGCGCCGGACTTTGTAGGGACAGTTGTTCGAGCAATAGCGGGTCCCCACACAGCGGTTGTAAACCATGTCGTTCAGGCCTTCGCTGCTGTGCACGGTTGCTCCCACCGGGCAGACGTATTCGCAGGGCGCGTTCTCGCAGTGCATGCAGGGTACCGGCTGAAAGTAGGCCTTCGGATTGGCGCGGTCTCCTTGGTAATACGTGTCCACCCGAAGCCAGTGCATGTGCCGCCCACGATTGACCTCCACTTTGCCGACAACCGGGATATTGTTTTCTGCCTGGCACCCGATGATGCAAGCGTTGCATCCCACGCAGGCGTTCAAGTCTATGGCCATCCCCCAGGCGTATTCGGAGTATTGATAATTCGGATAGAGCGTCAGGTCCTTTGGCGGTGTGAAGATATTCTGGTTCGCAAAGTGTGGGTCCTTCTGAAACTCCGATAAGGTGCCGGCGATCACCAGATCGCGTGTGCCCAAAGGGGTATCCATACTTTGTTGCCCCTGGGTAGTTGCCAGCAGGTACTGCGACCCAAGCTGCTTGAGCTGCACCGGCGCGGACCAGGGGGCGGCAATCGTGCGCAGTGGGTACACATTGAACCCGGCGCCAGTCCCTGCTCTGCCCGAGCGTGTACGTCCGTAACCGAGGAATGCGGTGAGTACGTTATCGGGCTGGCCGGCTTGAATCCAGACTGCAGCGCGGGCCTTGCGCCCCTGCACATCGAGCTCAACCAGATCATTCGTCTTCAACTGCAGCCGATTGGCGGTTGCCGGCGCGACCAGCAGCGGGTTGTCCCAGGTCACCTTGGTCATTGGCTTGGGGAGCTCCTGCAACCAGCCGTTGTTGCTGAATCGGCCGTCGTAGATTGAGGGATCGCGACGGAAATTCAGCTCTAGGCCCTGAGCGGTAGCAGATTGCGCCTTGAAGCTAATGGACTGCAGTTTGGCGTCCTGGACCGGGAAGGCGGTGCCCTCTATGAATCCGTCGTGCACAGCCCTGCGCCAGAAAATCTCGAAATCTTCGGGCTGGTTTTGCGGGACACTTGCGGAGGGTTTTGCGGCTTTACCCGCCGTGGCGGCAGGCACTCGCTGGCGCTGCTTCTGCCAGTAAGCGCGAACAATTTGGTACGAAGTGGTCTCCCCCTGGCCGGTAAAGAGGGCCAGCAGTTCGTGCGAACTCTTGCCGGCATAAAGCGGCGCAATCAAGGGCTGCACAATGCTGGCGGTGCCATCATAGGCGCGAGCGTCGCTCCAGGATTCCAGATAATGGGTCTCATTGACGTGCCACTGGCAGAGCTCCGCGGTTTCGTTTTGATACAACCCGAGGTGCACTCTCAGCGGGACCTTTGATTTCATTGACTCGGCAAATCCCAGGTCCGCGGGAGCGTCGTACACCGGGTTGCCGCCCAGGATGACCAGCAGCTCCACTTTGCCCCTACTCATATCGTCCACTAGCTCGCGAATGGACTGACCTTGGTCCACGGGATTGGCGGCAACAGCTGGCGTGTAAATGACGGTTCGTCCCACGTTGCCGAGGGCGCCATTCATGGCATGGGCGAGTGTATGAACAACCGGAGGCTGCTCGTCGCCGGCGATCACGAGAGTTCTGCCGGGATGCCTGCGCAAATCCTGAAGCAGTGTGCCCATGAACTTCTCGGCTTCGCCACTCATCCCGTCGCCCCCGGCATTGATTCCTAACCCGGAAGCAACGGCACGCGCGAACTGCTCTACTTCTGCGCCCCGCAACGGAAGCCGGTGATCGGCTTTGGCGCCGGTGGACGTAGTAGTGCTCTCCACCAAGTAAAAGCGACTCATCGGCTGCCCTTGTTCGGGACGACGTCGGGAGGCAAAATCTCGTGCGTAGCGCAGGAACCCCGGGAAGCCAGGATAGAGAAAATCGGCGTCCAGGGAGAGGATCACGTCGGCATCTGCGAGCCGGTACTGCGTCTCCCAGGATTGGCCGAAGGCCGCGACTGCTCCCGCTCGAGCGTTGTCGCGGTTCACAGCTTCGTACTGGTGCCATTTGGCGGCGGGAAACTGCCGTAGTGCCATTTGAAGTTGATCAGCCAAAGTCGGTGAGCAGACAGTCTGGGTAAGGAAACGCAGCCCCGCCCCCTGGCTGACTTTCTGCGCGGCCAGCGGACCTTGCATCGCCGCCTGAAACGAAGGGTAAGGCCGTATCTCCGAAATGTACGTGACTGCTGGCGAACGATCGGGATCGTAAAGATCGAGGATCGAGGCCTGAGAGAACACATCGCTTCCGCCGAGGCTGGCAGGATGATCAGGATTCCCCTCGACCTTGGTGGGCCGTCCCATGTGGCTCTCCACCAACAGGGGAACACCGTAGCCGCCTAAAGTCATAGCGGTGGCGAAAAAAAGTGGTCGGCCGGGAATAATCTGCTCCGGTTGTTTCACATAGGGAACAATTGGCTCCAGCGGCTGCTTAACGCATCCGGTCATCCCGGCAAGCGCCATGGAAGCCCCCATAAGCTTCAGGAAACCACGACGAGAGACGGGATCCAGCCACTCTGAGGCTCCTCGGGGAAACTCTCGGTGCAACTGCTCCTGGAATTCAGGGGAGTTGGCCAACTCCTCCAAGCTGCGCCAATAGCGAGCGCCGTTGCGACCAACAAGTTTCCGGGCCGCTTCCTGGAAATCCAGCTTGCCCTTTTTCTCGGGACATACGGCCTCCGTATGTTTCTTTGCTTTTGGTTCCATTTCCTCCCCAAAACACTAGATTGACAACCGGGCCGATCCCGAAGTTCTCGCCACCTCACCGATGGCAGGTATTGCAGCTGGTAATGTCATGCACGCTCCGCAAGTTGTATTTCTTGACCAGAGCAAGACCCAACGATCTCTGGTCGTAATATTTCGTGCCATCCAGTTCCGCTGGAGCCAACGAGTCAGGCGGTGAATATCGCATATTGAAAACTTGCTCGCGGGGCCGCAGATATTTTTCCGGCGCGCGATGGCAGTCAAGGCACCATTCCATTTGGAGCGACGCATAGTTGTACATCAGCGGCATACGATCCACTGGACCGTGGCAGGTATTGCAGCCAACCCCTTTGGCCACGTGGATACTGTGATTGAAGTAAACGTAGTCGGGCAAATCGTTCACCCGGTTCCAAACCAGAGACTCTCCAGAACGGAAGCTTTGGCGTACCGGCTCGAGCAACGGTGCGTTGGTCCATATCTGGGAATGACAATTCATGCAAGTCTTGGTAGGAGGAATCCCGGCGAAACTCGAGACCTCGACCGAGGTGTGGCAGTAACGGCAGTCAATACCCAAGCCTCCAACGTGATGTTGATGGCTAAAAGGCACCGGCTGCGGACGAGCGACACCCGCATACGTGGTGTATGGCGAGCGCTGGATTTCAGCAAAGACCCAGAGCAGCGCCGCCACAAAAAACACCGCCCCAAAAATGGTGAAGCGGGAAATTGTGTTGGTGCTTCGGTGAAAGGTCTGGGCCATCGAGTCCGCATCCGAGACGCTCCATCTTGCAAGAACGTCTCGATCTCTTGCATGGGGGTTGACGTCACCAAAAGCAGTGACAAGGGGCTAACGAAACGCACGATTATAGCAGTTAAGCTTTCGACAAAGGACGACACACCGGTTAGTTCAATGTCAGTTCGGCCTGAACCGTGTCGTCTTCAAGACGTGAATGCATCTTAAAGCCCAACTTGTCGCAGAGGGCGCGCATGCCGTGATTTTCGGCCAGTATGGTCGAACTAATCGCACTCAAATGTTCACTGCGCGCAATCTCAATCAGACGGCGGTAGAGCTCAGTTCCGATCCCTTGATGCTGGAACTGATCCGCCACTACAACCGCAGCTTCAGCCTTGTCGATTCCGTGCAGCTTGCTTAAACGCCCCACCGCCACTATCTCAGACTGATCGTTGGTTGGCTGGCGGTATTCCGCGACCAGAGCCATCTCCCGGTCATAATCAATGAAGCATATCCGCGTGAGCCGTTCGTGGGTGGTACGCGTGCTCAACTTCAAGGGCTGGAAGTAGCGCAGGTAAACGCTTTGCGACGAGAGTGCCTGGTGAAACTTGACCATTAGAGGCTCGTCTTCGGGCCGAATCGGACGAATGGTTACATCAGTGCCATTATTTGTTTTCCACCGAGAAATATACTTCGTCGGATAGGGCCGGATCGCTGGCCGGGGTAGCTTTTGTTCCGTAATCTCCGGCCCGTGAAGCACGACGCGAGCGTCCAAAGCCAGAAGCCGCTCGGGAGACGCCAGGAGAGGATTGATATCAATTTCTTTGATCCACTGCTGCTCGATAACCATCTGGCTGAAACGCACGAGCAGCTCGTCAAGAGCCTCGAGGTCCACCGGCTTTCGACCACGCACACCGCGAAGGGCCTCAAAAACCCGCGTTTGCTCCATCATCCGGCGCGCCAGGGTGGTGTTCAACGGAGGAAGGGCCAGAGCACGATCGCGCCATACCTCAACCAGCTGACCTCCCGTGCCAAACAACAGCACTGGACCAAACTGCGGATCAATATTGCTGCCGACAATAAGCTCATAGCCATCTGCTTTGACCATCGGCTGCACGCTTACACCCAGGAAATGTCCAGCCCCGGCCTTTTCCCGTACTGAAGTCTGGATTGCTCGATAAGCGCTGCGGACCGCGTCGGCGTTCTGTAAGTTGAGTTTCACTCCCCCGACATCAGTCTTGTGAGTGATCGTCTCAGAAAGGAGCTTCAGTACCACCGGAAATCCCACTTCGGCAGCCTTCTCTACTGCCTCATCTTCTTGAGCCGCGATGTAGGTGGGTACCGTGGGAATCCCATAAGCGAGCAGCAATTCCTTGGACTCCAATTCGGTGAGGATCGTTCTTTTGGATTCCCGTGCACGCTGAATAATGTTCGCGGCATGGAGGCGGTCGCGCGCAGGCTCAGAATTAGCTTCTGAGGCTGGGGTTTCGTAGAGGCCACGCAGGTTGTAAGTGTATCGCCACATGTAATTGAAAATGCGAGCCGCGGTATCTGGGAAGGGAAACGCAGGAATGTTTGCCTCCTTCAGCACGCGCTCACCGGCAGCCATTTCTTCGCCGCCCATCCAACTTGCTAGAAGCGGCTTACCGATTTTGGCAAATGGTTTCAAAGCTTCCGCAGTCTGAGCGGGATCGGTCATACCTTGGGGACACAAAATAGCAAGCAGACCGTCATTGGCGGGATCTTCCGCCACAATCTCGAGCGCCTTTGCATAACGTTTTGGATCAGCGTCGCCCAAGACATCAACCGGGTTGTTGTGGCTCCAATGGGGCGGCAGCAGGTGATCCAATTTCTGCAAGGTCTCGGGTGACAGCGGCGCTAACTGACCACCCAAACTTATGAGTGCATCGGTGGCAAGCACGGCGGGGCCCCCTGCATTGGTCACCATCGCCAATCGCGGTCCTCTGGGGCGCGGCTGCTTGGATAGGACATCGGCAAGATAGAAGACGTCGGCGATGGTATTGACCCGCAAAACGCCGCAACGGCGGAAAGCTGCATCCAGCACTTCGTCACTACCGGTCAGAGCGCCGGTATGGGATGCGGCGGCATGCGCGGCCGCTTCAGTACGACCCGCTTTTATGACGATGATGGGTTTGGTCAATGAGACTTCGCGCGCCGCAGAGAGGAAACTGCGGGCGTCCCCAACCGACTCCATATAAATGACAATGCTGTTGGTTCGTGGGTCATCGCCCAGGTAATCGATCAGGTCACCCCAGCCCACATCCAACATAGATCCCACAGAAACGAAGGCGCTGTAGCCCACAAGTTCACGCGCACTCCAGTCCAGAATGGATGTGCAAAGCGCCCCGCTTTGACTGATGAACGCAACCGTTCCAGGGCGAGCGCCGCCCTGAGCAAAGGTAGCGTTGAGCCCAGTCAGCGGATTCATAATCCCCAGGCAGTTTGGACCGATCAAACGCAAGTGGCTGCCCCGGAGCTGTTCCTTGATCTGGCGCTCGAGCTCCTTCCCTTGCTCGCCATGCTCTTTGAACCCGGCGGAGATCACAATTGCGCCGCGCACATCTTCAGCAACGCATTCAGCAATGATGCCCGGAACCGTGGCCGCAGGCGTCACAATCACCGCCAACTCTACCCGCTCAGGAACGGCTGCAACGTTGGGGTATGACTTTGTCCCGAGCACGTCGCTGCGCTGAGGGTTAACGGCGTATACGGTGCCTCCGAAAGGAGTGCTGAGCAGATTAGAGAATACGGTGCGTCCGACACTGCCCTGCCGCTCGGTGGCGCCAATCACCGCCACGCTTCGAGGTTTGAAAATGCTGTCCAGCGGATGACGTTCGGCCCGCAAAACGTCGTGCGAGGGATCTCTTGTTGGCTTCGGCTTCAACGACTTAGAACTGCTGGCAGCGGTCGTCATAAGAGCCAGTTTAGTCTCCGTCCGGGCCATCACCTGTGAGTCCTATCACGTCATCAGGGCTCAAGAGCGAGGAAGGGTAATAGCGCTGGTCTGCTCAAATCACTGATATTAAATATGTTAAGGCGCAGGACTGAATATCATTTAGCTGGTGTGCATTAACGGCTGTGCTACAGCAAAATCTTTGCCAAGGCAGCAACTTTTGACCAGCCACGCTGTTTAAGCATTTGAGGGCACAGGCTGCGCTGACTGTTTCGCTGTCTTGCGTCCTCAAATTGCCGGACAAATCTCTCAAGGAGAGCCAGGAAAATGAAGAAGCTTCTCACATTACTATTCGCAGTTGCTCTGACGTTCTCGATGGCTGCCGCCGCCCAAGAAGCGGGCAGCACGGCGCAGGGCGACACCGCCAAGGCTACCAAGGCGGAAAAGAAAGCCGCAAAGAAGGAAAAGAAAGCTGCCAAGAAGGCCGCAAAGAAAGCAAAGAAAGACGCCGCGAAGACCTCTCAGTAACCGAGGTCTTTTGCTTTTTGGGGTTCACCCCCGGTGCAAACCGGGGGCTTTTCTTTTGTCTCAAAAATTACCCGGAAACGGGTCGCCCGCTTTGGAGTCGTAGTAAAATCTTCCCGAAACAGGCTGCCTGCCTGAGGCACGACATTTTCTTATATCGCCCGCGGGGCGCGTTCTATGTACGACCGGGTTTACCGGTTGTCGTTCATAGTGATTACATACCCTCGGGAGGCAGTTCATGGAGCAAAAGGTAACTGGAACTTCGATTACCGCAACCGCAAGCAACGAAGCTGACGCACGCGAATTGGATCGGCGCAGAGTCTGGATTTTAACCGGCTACGCAGTGCTATTTCTGGCGCTGCTGGGAGTTATTGCTTACTACGCTTCGGGTTACATCGCCCAATCCTAGCACTGGTCGCGGTCAGGCACACTCGTCTGCAAAGCGTAAGAGCGACTGCTGCGATAACGTTTGGAACTTCCTATACGTTATCTCTGAGTCCAGCCCTGACCCAAAGCCATGCTACAATGTGCGCTTTCCTAACGCTTTTCCAGCGGTAGCAATCTTCCTTCGCAAAGAAAAAGGAACATCTCTGTGCCTCGAAATACGACTCCCGATACCAGCGTCACGTACGCCGATGCGGGCGTTGACATTGATCGGGCCAACAAGACCAAGCAACGAATCAAGTATCTTGCCCACAAGACCTTTTCCAGAAGCGTTCTCAGCGACATAGGGAGCTTTGGGGGCCTGTTTGCGCTGAATGACAAGTATCAGCAACCGGTTCTGGTCTCGAGCGTAGATGGGGTCGGCACCAAACTCAAGGTGGCGTTTGAGATGAACCTTCATCACACCGTGGGCGCCGATCTGGTGAACCACTGCGTGAACGACATTGCGGTGCAGGGCGCCGCCCCTCTGTTCTTCCTGGATTATCTGGCTGCCGGCAAATTGGAACCGGAAATTGCCGAAAAGGTCGTGGGAGGTATTGCCGACGCTTGCAAGGCCAATGGCTGTGCCTTGATCGGCGGCGAAACTGCGGAAATGCCGGGATTTTATCCCGAAGGTGAATATGATCTGGCCGGCTTCATCGTCGGAGTAGTTGAACGGGACCGAATCCTCACCGGCAAAAATATTCAACCGGGTGACGTGCTTCTCGGGCTTCCCTCCAACGGACTCCATACCAACGGCTACGCACTGGCCCGAAAGTTGCTGTTCGAGGTGGCGCATTACTCTCCCGAGACCTTTGTGAGCGATATCAAGAACAAGGTCGGTAACGAACTGATGCGCACCCACAAGAGCTATTGGCCCGTGCTTAAAAAATTACTGGATGCCGGACTGCTTACCGGTCTTGCCCACATTACCGGGGGTGGAATTTCTGAGAACTTGCCGCGAGTGCTGCCCAGAGGAACGGGTGCGGTGGTGGAGATGGGTACCTGGCCTGTGCTTCCGATTTTTGAGCACCTGCAAAAGCTGGGAAACATTCCGCAGAACGAGATGATGCGAACCTTCAACATGGGCATCGGTATGGTATTGGTGGTTCCACATCTGAACTTTAAGAAAGTGCAGACCCTACTGGATCGTGCTGGCGAGAAGAGCTACACCATGGGCCGCATCATAAAAGGGGACCGAAAAGTTCAGTACTCCTAGAGGATCCGCTGGCCTGTGTGCCGCCTGTGATAAATAATCATTTCCATGAAGAACCTCGGCATTCTGCTTTCCGGGCGCGGCTCGAATTTTGAAGCGATCGCCGACTCGGTGGCAGCCGGCAGAATTCACGCCAACATTGCGGTGGTGATCTCCAATCGCCCGGAAGCTCCCGGCATTGAAGCCGCTGGGCGGCGTGGCCTCCATACTCGCGTCGTCCCATCAAAGGGGAAAACACGCGAACAGCATGACTCCGAAGTTGTGGCGGTATTGAAAGAAAAGAAAGTTGATCTGGTGTGTCTGGCGGGCTACATGCGGCTGCTTTCGCCCTGGTTTGTGCAACAGTTCCCTAACCGCATTCTGAATATTCATCCCTCGCTGCTACCTGCCTTCCCTGGGCTGGAAGCCCAAAAGCAGGCACTCGAACACGGTAGCAAAGTGTCTGGATGCACCGTTCACTTCGTTGACGAGCATCTCGACCACGGCACGATCATCGTGCAGAAGACCGTGCCCGTACTAGAGAACGACGACGAGCATACGCTTTCAACCCGCATTCTTGAGCAGGAACATATCGCGTATACCGAAGCCATCAATATCGTCCTTGAAGGAAATTACGATGTGATTGGCCGGCGGCTGGTGCGCAAATCACCCGTGGCAGCACAATCCTGAAGTTTTTGGCATGAGCGTCCATGAAGACAGCTTTCGCCGCGGACTAGAGCTCTTCAATAGAGCGGAGTTTTTTGACGCCCATGAAGTCTTGGAAGATGTGTGGCGGGCAGCGCCAGTGGCGGAAAAGAAATTCTTGCAGGGCCTGATTCAGATCGCCGTCGGGCTACATCATCACTCCCGGGGAAACATCGCCGGTGCACGATCGTTATTACTTCGCGGAAACAGAAATCTCTCGGTGTATGCCGCCCGCCACGGAGGTATTCACCTTGCCAAACTGCGAGACGCTATCACGCAGTGGTCGGCAGCCTTGGAAAACGGCGCTGCCTTACCCTCTTACCCCACAATTGAACATTAGCTAATTTAGGATAGTCGGCGCCAGGTCACGAACTCTTCACGCAGCCAAGCCGACTCCTGCCGCTTGCGCGACACGATCTCGATGATAGAGATATTCGCGCGTGAGGCGAACCTCTTCGATGCTGCCGCGCAGCGCCTCGGCTGCCATTTTGCAGTAGCCCATTCGGAATGCGCTATAGGCGCGAAGGAATGCTGGTAGCCGTGCTTGCGGATCGCATCCACTCAACCTTCGATATTGCTGCAGAAAATAGTTGCGGGCCCGCGAATCCATTCGCCATTCCGTAATTGCGCCCGCCAGGTCCCAGGCGATGTCTGTCGGTCCGGGGTAAAAGTGGTCGTCACCATGCGAAGCGCCATCGGTCTTGATCAAACCATTCGGCGAGAGAATCCATTCGTGCGGCGCCATACGGCCATCGGCCAATACGACATCCTCAACATCGAAACCCAGCTCTGGATCGTTTATCCCCTCGCCGAATTCCTCGCGCAGATTGCAGGCAAGCATTTTTCCTAAATCCTCAGGCTGCCGGTCTGAGACTGTGAATTCCTTCTCTCGCCAGGCGCAATATTGGGCCAGCCGATCCAAGATTTCTGTCGAGATGTCCTTGGGTCTCGCGGGGCATCCGGGTACAAGCTCGTAGGAGACGTAACCCTGGTCAAACTCTTCAACCGGCGGACCGAAGCCGGCAGCCGCAAGCGCGAGTGACCGCTCACGTATCTCACTCCCGAACCGTCCCAACCCCTCGAATTTCCAGAGGCAACCGCGGTCTGCGGAAAGAAACTTGCTGCGCTCCATCGAAATCCACGAGGCTGGCCACTCATCTTTGCTTTCCAGGAGAAACTCGCGCCACAATCCGCCGCTGGCGTCGATTTCAGCCTGCGGAGGCATATGACTGATGTGCTCGACGGCAAGCGAGCGGAATTGCGCCCATCTCGCTGGACCATCCCTGGTGCAGAGACGGCTGGTGTTGGACAGTGAACTGCACAGGAAGGTGATCTGCGCACGCGCGACGCCCGCCTCCAGCAGAGCATCTCCAACCGAGAGAAACGAAGAACCACTCAGCCCCGGGCCCTCATCCACGACCATGAACTGTGCCGATGCTGATCGCTGCTTCGCGATCCAGCGCCGATCCGCGACAGTAAATTCAGTCTTGCGATAAAACGGGTGCCCAGTAGGACGCACCGTAATACGCGACACCGGGACCCTCCGCCGGCGCGCAGCTGCGGCGACAACCGCGCTGAGCGTGGTCCCAATGCTGCGGATGCCGACCACTGCTGCCGGTTGAGAAAGCGACAGAAAGGAATCAGCAAGATCGACAAACTTCAGTGGGTGAAGGCCGTAGTAGGCAAATCCTTCGGGCGGCGAACTCTGAACGGTTACGGGAAAATTGATTCGTGAGAGCTGCTGAAGGGTCTGTCCGTATTGCATACCGCAAGTGCCACCGAGTAGCAGGTGGGCCAGATGATCGGTGATTTCAGCAATGGCGCGAGCGTCCGCAGCGCCAGAATCAGCTAAAGCGCATTCCAACTCGCCACATCGCAGAAGGGCGTCCAGCAGAAACTCTGGCTTGGCTTGACCCGTGTGAAGGCCTGCCGCTCGGATGCTGCTGACCAATTGGCGAACTAATGCAGCTCCCGAGACGTTCCGTCGGCCGTCACGAAATACAAGCATGAGTTAATTGGTGGGCTCGAGCTCTTAGGTCGGTGCTTAAGCCGCTCTTGACTTATCTTTATCTTTGTCTTTGGCGCCGCGGCGTGAGCGAGCTACATCGCCATCTTTATCAATGAAGTACAAGTATTGATTGTCGCGCTCGACAGCTTTGGGAACGAGGATCTGGGAGTCGCCTTTGCCAGACTTGGCCTTCTGGCAGACGTTCCCCTCACCATCCAGGTAGTACAGGTAATTCCGATAATCGCGCTCTAGATTGAGCTTCTTTACCTTCTCAGCCATAGTACCCGCCCCCCGAGCACAGTTGGATTCGTAGCCGGGGCGTACTGATGCCTCCCGGGAAAGGATTAAGGCTGCGGGCGGGAGCGGCGGCCGGGGCGCCTTTGCGCGGCTGTCGATTGCTGCTCTTCAGGGGTAAGCACGCGACGGACAATGGGTCCATTCAGCTTGTACTTTCGCTCAACAAGGTTGCCGTCCACGTCCTTCAGGTGTAGCTCAAACAGCGGCAAATTGCCTTCTTTATCAAAGTTTTCGCGAGCTATGTTGACGGGGAGAAAACCAGATAGCTTGCGTTCGCGATAGGCGGTCTCGTAACGATGACGCTTCACGTTCCACGTGAAAACTCGGATTTGGTTGAAGTCGAAGGGCATACCATCCTTGGGCTCTGAAAGGGCGACAACATACTGCGGAACTTTCTTGTCGCCATCGTTCACTTCATCCAGCTGAAATGCACCCACAATTCGTTGACCCTCCGCGTATTGCGAAATTTCGATGGGAATGTTGAGATCTATCATCCGGGACAACACCCAACCGGTATGGCCTTGCGTGTCCCGCACAAGCCACCAGTCTTCCATCACTGGCTTTTCCTCCAGCTTTCTTCCGGTTGTATGCTTCGCCGGAATCAGCAGAGCAGTCTGGGGTTTAGGACTGGTGGCGCGCTTCAGGACTTGCACCTGTTCGCCTTCCTTGACCTGGTAAATATGGTCCGCATCGCGGGCAGGCAGCAGATGAATGTTGGTATCGTTGCGGGTGGTCCCAGATCCTTGCACGGAGGCGCTTTTGTACTCAGCCGCCAGTTTTAGCAACTGGTCAAATGTATCCTGGCCGGTCAGGTAACGCTGCTCGACCCAGCCTTCTTTGCCGCCTTCGGTCCGTACTCGAGCAAAACGGCGGGCTCTTTCCAGAACTTCCAAGCGGTCACCATTCTTAACCAGCTCCACTTTGTTGTAGGTGGCGGCGACCTGATCACGTAGATAAAGTTGCGGAACCGTGACGTAAGCCACCTCACGCGAGGCGTTTCCCCTTCCACACGCCATCAGTAGCAGGATGGCTAAGAAAACAAGGAGTCCCGCGGACAACAACGAAAATCGCGAGCAGCGGCGGAAGAAATATGCCTGTACCAATTTCACCTCAGACTAAATATAGCTTCCGTGACGGGCGGTGTCACAGTGACTTCGGTGTTTCGCCAGGATGTATCAACTCTGTTACTGGGAGAAGAGAAGGTTTACCGGGAATCAATCGCCAAAACAAATTCCTATGGACCGCGCTACGTGCACTAGTTCGCCGTTAGGGTCAACGCACTTTAAGTGTCCAATGGCTTCCGCGATGGGCACGCTGCCCACCTTGGACTGGTGCAGGCACACCATCCGGCCGAATTCTCCGCGGGCGATCATGTCAACCGCGGCTACCCCGAATCGGGTTGCGAGGATACGGTCAAAGGCTGATGGTGTTCCACCGCGCTGTATATGCCCCAGGACGGTGACCCGCACGTCTTTTTTGGTTGCGCGCCCAATGGCGTCGCCAATGACGTTGCCCACGCTTCCGCTTCTCGGATTGCGGCGCCGCTCCTGTGCAATCTCGGGGTTCAGGTCCTTCGGCAGTTTCACCCCTTCTGCAACCACTACGATCGTGAACATTTTGCGATAGCTCTCGCGGCGCCGTACATACTCCGCTATTTTTTCAACACTGAAGGCGATTTCAGGAATAAGGATTACATGTGCGCCCCCCGCCACCCCTGCGCCTAACGCAATCCACCCAGCGTCGCGTCCCATTACCTCGACCAGCATGATGCGGTGATGTGATTCTGCTGTGGTATGGATTTTGTCAACTGCGTCAGTTGCGGTTGAGAGGGCTGTATCGAAGCCGAAGGTAATGTCGGTGGCGGAAAGATCGTTGTCTATGGTTTTCGGGACGCCTACAACCTTCAGGCCCTTTTCGGCGAGCTCGAGCGCAATCTTCTGCGAGCCATCGCCGCCGATCACAACTACCGCGTCAATTCCGAGCTTGCGTGCGTTCGCGATCACGTCCGCCGAGACATCCTTCGTGACCTCCTTGCCGTCCTCAGTGGCCTTATAGACGAAGGGATTACCTCGATTCGTGGTCCCCAAAATCGTGCCGCCGCGAGGAAGAATCCCACTGACGTGCTTAAGCGTGAGCTCAAAGGCGTTCTCCGGGTTGATGAGGCCATCAAAACCGTCGGGAATACCGATAACTTTCCAGTGGTATTTCAGAAAAGCGGATTTCACTACCGCGCGGATCACAGCATTGAGGCCAGGAGCATCACCGCCGCCCGTGGAGATCCCGATGGTGCGGATTTCGCTCATTGCACGGTGATAGTAAATGTATTACTGGTGATCGAGCCGGAAGAGGAAGTGGCCGTAATGTTGGCCGTGCCGGTCGTGGTGCTGCTGGCCGTGGCCAAGCCTTGTGAATTAATTGTCACCACGTTTTGGTTGCTCGTATTCCAGGTCACGGAATTGGTAATGGTGCTGCTACTACCATCGGCAAATGTGCCCGTGGCCGTAAATTGATCGGTGCCGCCCAAGGAGACAACCGAGTTGGGTGCGGTGATATTGATGCTGGTGAGGGCTGATGCGGTCACAGTCAAGGTGGCGGTTCCGCTGACCGTCCCTGAGGTTGCGGTTATGGTGGCCGATCCTGGCGCCACCGCCTTCGCCAATCCTGAACTGTTGACGGTTGCGATGGTCTTGTCAGAAGTTGTCCAGGTGAGGTTCTTTGGGTTCCCGGTGCTACCGTCGTCATTAGTTCCAGTTGCCGTGAACTGCAGCGTGGCTCCCTTAGCAATAGAAGGGTTTGCCGGCTTCAGCGTAATGGACGTGAGCACCGGATTTACGAAAAACCCGTGGCAGGCCACCAACACAAAAATCAGCAGAAAAGCCAATCCCGAAATGGGCAAATTACTGCGCTTGAGCATCAACAATGAACTCCGCGGACCCGGATAGAGTCATCCTGGGAACGTCGAACCAAGGCATTGCTGCACAGAATTTTAGCAGAGCTGGCTTTTCTATCGGTCTTATTGAAATTTAGATTTACCGCTCAGTGCTGGCGTTTTGGCGGCAGCTTCAGAATGCGGTCATCCAGAGGCTTGCGCCCAGAGTAACCTTCCTCAGTGCTGTGCCAGTGCGTGATTTTTTGCTCGCCAAGCTTCCAGCACAACAGAATCGTGCCGCCTTCTACTTCGCAGGGAAAATCGAGCAATCCGATGTCTAAGTCCTTAACCTGGACCCCGGTAGAGTGGATTTCGGTAACTGCGTCCTTAATTCGCTGGACCGACTTCTCACGCTCCGCCTTGCGACGCGCAAGTTTGACGATGGGCAGCATCAAGCCACCGGCAAGAAATACGCGGTGGGCAATCTCCTCGAATTCCTTGTCGATTTGAGTCACGTCTTTTTTGCTTTGGATCGCCGTCCGCAGGAGCGATTCCAGGATTGGTAACAGGTCGTGGGCTTCTTCCAGGGTAAAGGTGCGTTCGGACATATTATTCATATTGTACTCTGCCGTGGCACTCTGAGCGCAGGTCAATCCTTCCATTAAGTTCAGTGATTTATCAGGTGCTGATTGGGCTCTTCTTGCGAGGGCGTCAGTTCCTTGGGGCACACGCCGCCGTTGTATTCCATGAGCCTGTTCTTCCATTTGAGGAATTCGGTGATGGTCTGGGGCTCAATGCGAATCTCTACCCGCCGAAGACTGGCCAGCAATAGATTCATCTCGAACATCAGCCCAGCTAAGCTGCGCTGGCAACGACTCTTGCGGCGGAGCTCGACTTTTTTGCCCGTGCATTCCAGCAATCCCCAGCCGGGTGGCAGATCGCCCGTGGTGACCAGCCCCCTGGGAACCATATAGAAGCGTTCACAACCCAGAGCCATCTCGGGATTTTGCCGGAACGGCTTGTTGGAATCGCTCAGAAAATCTGCCCTCGACATCTTGCATTCCACGACCACCGAGTGACAGCGCCGCTTCCAGCCGATGGCGTCGGGCATCTCTCCGCTTTGGCAAAGCTGTTCGGAGAGCACCACGCCGCAACCATAGCGCCGCAACCAGTCCACGGCCAGCTTGATCATTTGTGGGTGGGTCATAATTCAGAGGCTTAAAGAAGGTTGTAGAAGATTGCTCAGCGTGAAGACTAGTACCTTAGTGACTGCTGGCTTACAGAGGCGCCAGGCCGGCGCATCCTCGCTCGATAGCGTCGCGGTGATCGGTGCTCAGGGACACAAATTCGAATCCATAGCGGTCCCCAATGCGATTGCGCACGATGGCGCGGAGGTGCAAAGCGTCTGACGAAAGCGGGAATACAAATTCTAACTCGACCGTTTGACCCAGGGAAAGGTCCCGTGGGAGCACTGCCGCTAATCCTGAGAGGCTTATGCCGAGGGCCCGGCCAGCCGTGACTTCCGTCCGTTCGGCTTCAAAGAGCATCACTCGGCCAGAAAATAAGAAACGCGGATTTGCACGCTGTGCTCGCCGCCGAACCGAAACTTGAGAGGACTCTAACATTTGCGAGACCTTGCTTCAAAGTAACGGCGGCGTGTTACCGGGTCAAAGCACGAAGGTAATGCTCACCCTGCTATTTGGTCATATGTGCGTCCGGGGTTGGAGGACCGGACAGCGGAACGTCGCGATCACATATAAAGATCGCCAGCAATCGCGAGGTTTGACTGGGGCTACCATCCTTGGAGACTTGATGGATCCCATTGGGTGGTTCGTAGAAGGCCTTACCGGCTTCGTAGGTCTGACCAGGCGATCCTTTGACCTGTGACTCGATGGCGCCGTTGACAACGTAGCCGATAACCGGGCAGGGATGGCTGTGAGGCTCGGACCCGATGCCCACGGGATAATCAACTTCCACCAAGTGCACGGTTAGGTTGTCGCCATTCATCTTCGGCAACTTCTGGCTAAGGACCCTCCTGTCCGACTCTTCTGCTGAACCCGCTGGCGACGATTGTGCGCGCAAAAGAAATCCGCCAGCTACCAGCAACGCCACAGCCACTCCGATCGTGTAATCCCGCATTTTCGTCATCCCCTCCTGGAAGCAGTAGATTCTATGCCTATGGACTTGTTCTTCAGGAAAACGATAGAGCACCAGCCCAGAATCGCAACACTCTGTGACCGCTTGCTGTGCTCAGGCGAACACTTGGCCGTTTGTGCCCCAATTGGTCCGTTGGGGAAGTCTATTCTCGTCAGCCGTCAATTGCGGGTGATCCTACTCTCTCCTAATTAGAAGCAACCCTTCAGAGTGGCCCAGAATCTACCCCGTCCGAAGTACGAACCCGGATTAGTACGCCTGTGGGCGCCACCCATTTTTCTTAGCTGCTGAAGAGCAGCAAACGTGACATTCCTGATCCATAAATCGGGCTTCCTGAACACCCATAATCACGCCGAGGAGAAGGCAATGAAACTATTGCGGAAGTTAGCGGTCATGCTCGCCGTTATCATCGTCAGTTCCAGTGCCGCCCTATGCCAGACCTGGCAACCACTGGCTAACCAGCCAACTTTCAGCCCGGGAGCAATGTTGCTCCTGACCGATGGCACCGTCCTGGTGCACTCGGAACCCAACTGCCTTACCTGCACAAGCACAGACTATAGTTCCTGGTACAAGCTGATACCTGATAGCCATGGCAGCTACGTGAACGGCACCTGGAAGCAAGTGGCTTCGTTGCCGAGCGGCTATGCCCCTCTATATTTCGGGTCCGTTGTGTTGCCCGATGGCCGCGTGGTCATTGAGGGCGGCGAATACAACTGCGCTAGTGGAAGCTGCAACGCAGTGTGGACCAATCAAGGGGCGCTCTACGATCCTCTGAAGAACGCCTGGAAGTCGGTGCAGCCGCCAGCAGGCTGGACGACAATTGGCGACGCCCAATCAGTGATTTTGCCCAATGGAACTTATATGCAGGCGAACTGCTGCACCACCGAACAGGCTCTTTTCAATCCATCAACTTTGACCTGGACCAACGTCGGAAAAGGCAAGTTCGATATCAACGACGAAGGATGGACGCTGCTGCCGAACGGAAAAGTTCTGACGGTTGATGCGTATGTGTTCAAGTACGACGCCAGCGGTACTAACTCGGAGATCTACAGCCCAGGTACTGCCACATGGACGAGCGCTGGCAGCACCCGGGTGCAACTTTGGGACTCATGCGGAGGATCAAACCTGGCTTCTTATGAAGTTGGTCCTGCCATCCTGAGGCCGGATGGTACGGTCTTTTACACTGGCGCAAATACCTGCGGACCAGGCCACACAGCCATCTACAACTCAAAGTCGGGCGCATGGACTGCTGGACCAGATTTTCCCGGAGCCTATGGCGCTGCGGATGGACCTGCGGCCCTGGAACCCAACGGCAACGTTCTGGTCTTCTCCAGCCCCAGCCGCTTCTATCCTCCGGCTGGGCAATTCTTCGAGTGGAATGGTTCGACCTTCTCGTTGACCAGCACGCCACCGAGTGCGCTGGCAGACGCATCGTACGTCGGACATCTCCTTGTCCTGCCCACGGGACAGATCATGTTCACCGACTTCACCAGCGATGTTGAGATCTTCACCCCGGCCGGTACCTACAATGCTGCGTGGGCTCCAGCCATCAGCTCAGCTCCTGCCAACGTCACCCGGGGCAACAGCTACAGCATCTCGGGTACGCAATTCAATGGACTCTCGCAGGCAGCGGCTTACGGCGACGATTTCCAGGATGCCACCAACTATCCGTTAGTTCGCATCGTGAACGCGGCTACGGGACATGTGTTCTACTGCCGTACTCATGGCCACAGCACAATGGCAGTGGCCACTGGGAGCAAAACTGTATCAACCCACTTTGACGTTCCGGCCAACACGGAAACCGGCCTTAGCCAATTGTTTGTCGTCGCCAACGGTATTCCATCGTCGCCCCATTGGATGACTGTGCACTAAAAAAGTGGCTGGCGAGGACCATTCCCCGACGAGCCTCCACTGCTGCAAAAAGGTAGAGGGACCGCTCGTCGGGGTGTGGTGTCGCGGCGTCCCACGAAGACCGAGCCCTCTACCACTCCGCCGCACTGACCCTACCGCAGTGCCCCTTGCATCTTTTCGAAAATAGAATTGCCGCTTGGTCTGTCCTGAAGAGCCTGCTATTCTCGGTTCGCCACGGGCAAAATGGCGCCGCGTTCTATCAGCGACGATAGGAAACAGAGCGCGTGGAATGACCAAGGGCGGACAGAGCGTGGGCGGAATGCCATTTCCTGACATATTTTCGGAGTTCGGCAAACACGTACTGTTTGAAATCGTACTTGCCCGATTCAAGCAGATTGTTGAGGTAGTGCAAGGCTCGGATACAGAAAACGCAGCTAAGAATATATATGCCGACTCTTGCAATGCCAGCCTCTTTCTGCGTCACCGCAAAAAAGTTTACGGCAGGGTGTACGAGAGTGCATTTAAAAGCGGCAAGGACGTCCTATATGTCAGCATCATGTCCAAAGATACGCTGAATGATATGCGGGAGTACCTGAACAATGCGAAGATCGCTCGAACCACATTGCGCGTACTCACATGGAATCCCCGCGTAGGATCACAAGCGATTGAAGCCTTTCGCAAGCACCTTGGTGAATACGAGTTCGATCCATCAGGTGCAGCCGCACAAATCAGCGACATCCGGTCGCTGGAAGCAACTGGCCAAGGAATTTCCGAGTGTCATTACTGGATTACGCAGCTATACGTCCGCACCAACAATGCAAGGCGTGATTGTGAAGGGAGAGTGGGCTTTGATAGAACTTATCCCCTATCACACGACAAAAGACAAGAGGCCAGCAATGTTTCTCTCAGCAGAATTCGACCCCGAACTTTATGAACTGTTCGAGACCACATTCTCACAATTATACGATGATTCAACACCCATTTGAGCCTCACCTTTCGTAGGTACTGATCTAAGATCAGCACTTCTTCGTATGCTTGCATCAAACTGCGGCCGTGTATCGGTTTGAGGAGTTTAATAAGGCAAACCAAATCGCCGAATATTCGAAAAGCGACGAGCAGTCGCTACATATTTCGGTACAGTGATAGAAATGGAAGGAAGGGCGGATCGTGAAATTAGCTGAAAAAAGTGGAGGCGCGGGTCGGAATCGAACCCACGTACGCATTGGAACGATTGGGGATGCCGACATTGTGTCTGGGCACAATGCGGTCTCGCAGCTCGATCGAGAAAAACATTTGATGTGCTGACCTCGCACATGTCCAGGGTAACGCGGCCTCACCTCGCAGTCGTCCAGATATTTGATAATGCGGGCGCTCAGCTTTCGGGACAGGCCACGATACAGTAACGGGATGTTACGATCTCGCGGTCATACCTGCTTGTGATCTCCTCATGCCTAATGATCTTCCGTGTGCGCGGCTCAATCATGTCTCCTGGTTCTCTCTGACGCCAGCGTGTGTGATCTGGTGGGCGCGTGTGCGGCGCTGAATATGGTGCTGTGGTGCGGTAGTTCGCTGACGTCTGCATGCCATAATGTGTCCTGCACATGGAACTGAAATGAGCAACCAAGATGCTGTCCTGCAGGGTGTTTTTGATGTCGTGGCTGGACTCCTTTTTTTGTACCAGGTCTTTAATGGGCGTTGGCAAAATTTGCAGCAACTCGGCCTCGCCAAAGCGGTCGAGGAGAGCAGGCCTTTTGGCAGAAAGCAACGTGCTGCGTGGTTTGCAATCGCCGTCGTCTACATTTGTCTAGGCGCATACCGTATAGCTAAGTCTCTATTGGTGTAAGGCGTGTCCGGCGTCCGAGGGGTTCAACAGAAGTGAGAGTGCTGCGAGCAGCGCAGCGTGTGCTGGGCACGGCAGTGCTAATAACAGTGCAAGGGGCAAATGCAGAGTTCAGTCACGTGACACCATCCCGAGGAACACTGCAATATACCTACGAGCCAAGCACTTAGATCCTCATCCCGGTGGCTTAGCCTTGTTCTGAACCCTTTTCGCTTAGTGATCCAAATCAACTCGAATGCTGAGGAGTTCTGTTCCGAAAAGCCGCACCGCTCTCGCGTTCCCGGCGCTTGAGGGCTTTTGACGCGCCAGCCAACGTTGGCGTTCACACGGATCATCATCAACAAGCAGATTGGCAGTCCCCGCGTGCCAGCGGTATCTTAACCCCTCACGCACCTTCAGACGCACATGCGGATCGTGCTCAATGTTGCGGACGTATCCAGCCTTCACGCCATGCTCTGCCACTAGCCAGAACTGGTTTCCAATGCGACCATCGCCCACTGGCGTGCGCCGTGGCTTTCCCGTCTTTCTCCCCTTCGTTTCGAGCAGCGCATATCCGGGCAGCGGCAGACCTATTCCGAGTGCGAACTTGATGGGCGGGTTCAGAAAGTATTTCTGAAGCGTGTGAACAATCTGATGCTTCATTTTGTTCTTCGACCAAACCTAACCCAAACTGAGGCTCAACAGTTCGAGTGGCGATCTATGCCTGCCGTCTTGAGGCACCGGCGTCTTTAGATTCTATTGCAGCGTGATCAGCACCTGGATGGTGCCTTTGCCGCTTCTCAGCGGTTCCATTGCCTTTCCCAGGACAGCGCCCAGCATCCGGCTGCGGTCCGTACCTTTCATGGCATAGCCGCTCTCTGAGGATGTGACTAGCAAGTCTCCACGTTGAATCGAGCCATTTTCCGCAGTCACTTTGCAGGGAACAATTCCCATTACCGCCAAAGGCAAATGAGAACTCGGCCGCTCACCCATCCCATAAGGGCTGGCCAGGATGCCAGGTTTGGTGGAGTAAATACCGGCGACTAACGTCGAGTAAGGGGTTGGTGAGAGTCCCACTCGACGATCAGAGGCCGGATCGATCACCAGCACATCTCCGGGCTCGTAGCTGCGCCCCGCAGCCGCACCGGCCACTGACTCAGCGAAATCGGCGCCTCCTGTGTTGTAGGCGTTTGCAAATACATTGCCGGCGCCATCCACGCGAAACTTGCGGTCCATGGAGAAGCCGCTGGTGCCAAGCAATATGTCTCCTCCGGTGGCATTGTGAAACACGCCGGCAATCGCTCCCGAAGCTCCGAGAAACGTCTCAGAAAATACTCCGACCCCATTTCCCTTGGCGTGCAGCCCGATCGCCGCCGAATCGCCGGTACCCTCTGCCACCACGCCTTCGTGGCCACCGATTCCGTGGACACCAATCCCTTTCGCGCCAGCCGCAGAGCCCTCAACTCCCGCTCCTCCAGCACTGTTCAGGGCCTCGCCGCGAATGACGTGTGCGCCGGCCGCCGTGCTCTGCACCCAGAGCGCAAAATTCAATCCCGTGCGGATGCTGAACTTGGCGGCTGAAGTATTGGAGTTGATAGAAAAGCGGCCAGAAGTTGGATTGTAAAAAAGCGATGTATTCCCAAGGCTGCTCGAACTTGTCCAACGCGGCACAAAATTCGTGCTTCCCGAACCGCTGACTTGTGACCAACCCAGCCCGGTACAAAGAATAATAAAGGCAGCAAATACCCTGGTTAGGAACATGGAGGTCCTCCAGCAGCTTGGATGCAGGATTGCAGGATCCTGGACGACCCCCGTTATGCCGCAAAGCACTTTGCAGCAGTTCCCGAATTCAGATGGTTCTGAGGTATGCGCATCCGACCGAGGAGCACCAAAGTGCTGCCGTGCGACGTGTCGAGGAATTCAATAGGACAAACCCAATCGCCGAATATGCGAAACGTGACGAGCAGTTGCTACACATTCCGCTACAGTGACAAAAATGCAAGGAAAGCTGAATCGCGCAACTGGATTGAAAGAAAGTTGGAGGCGCGGGTCGGAATCGAACCGACGTATAAAGGTTTTGCAGACCTCTCCCTTACCACTTGGGTACCGCGCCTAAATCAGTTAGAAAACTGACGCCAAGATGTTTGGCGGATAGCTCCAGAAGCTCGCTCTGAGTGATTTTACTACGCCCATGTTGCGTGCACAAAACCTGGACAGCATGCAGAACTTGTAAACAGGCAGAGAGGCTGATGTCACGATTTGATGTCGAGATTCCACGGCGTTAGAGGAATTGGCGGGCTTCCTTTCGAGCGGGACACACTTAATGCCATAGGAGTAATGCGCGACAATACGGGATCGTTGGAGGTCACTTTCGCCGAGCTGAATTATTCTGCTTGGGGAAGCACGAGGGCCGGATTTTTTCGGCCCTCTTAATGCTGGTGAAGCTCACTGCCCGCTGTGCCTACTCTTCCAATTGCGGTCGTCATCATTGACCGCCCGATCATGGTTTTCGTCGCCCGGAATCTCGACGTCACCTTCATCAGGCTGTCCGCAACCCTTTGCGAAACCGCGTCCCACGCTATCTTCGTGATCTTCCCACGTGGCCCGACCCAGGGAGATGATGTCGTAGTAGGCGACCCCCGCAGCCGCTGCCATCCAACCTGAGTCATCGACTAGAGCTCCGCTACATATTTTGTGGTTCGGGTAGAGAACAGTGAGCACAGTCTTGAAGACATTCCACGGCACGTAGCTGCTGTTCTGTACGAAAGGACACAGAGGAGCGATTGCTGGATTCGTATTGAAGAGTGGGTTTGAACATATCGTGGCGAGCACTGGGAATCCGGACGCGACCAGCGGAGAGGCATCCCACCGCGGCATCTCGTCTGTCAAATCATCGTATTGCCAGCGATTCGGCACGCAACCGCCGGGAGTAAAGGGGAAGGTGTAGGCCCACACGTCACCGTCGGGGACACCATCGCCGTTCAGATCGATAGTCAACACGAAGCGCGGGGACCCACCGCCACAGCTGCGGTTCTGAAAATAGGACTTAAACTCGAGCATATTGTCGAGCGCGGCAATTTGTACCCCGAGCACCCGCGACACCGTACCGTAAAAAGGCGGAGCTAGAGTGTTAATCACAATTACGTCATTCGCCGGGTTCTCTGGATCTTGAGCATTCTGGGCATTGCCGCCCAGCAGGAAACCGCTCTCCCCCTTGGGCACTTCGGCGCTCGCCGATAGGGTACAGGCGACGGCGAAGATGAGCAGCATAATGAAGTTCTTCATTTTTATCCTCTCTGTTTGGATTTTCTTTCGGGGTCGACCTGTGGGACTGAGCGAAACATCAATCTTCCGCCGACGTTCTGCGCGAGGAAAAGTCGAGGGCGGTAGTTTCACATTTGGAATAGCAAGCACGCAGTGTTCCGTTTTTTTCAACAGCCTTTTCCTGAGTAGATTCCCGCGCTCGGGACAGCGTGTTTATATATTGGTAACGGCCTGCAGATACACAACTGTTGCACTGGCCTCCTAACAAGTTGCATCTGGGCACAAATGTTGACTTAACGTGAATTCCACGACCAAGGCGCGTGACACGGCCCCAAGGCCTCCTTGGCCCTTGCACTCCTGTGGGACGGGTAGCTTCTGCACTCCGCCGCTAGGTTGCTGCTCTGGTTACGCTCTCGATGCTTGTCGCTGAGGGATAGCTGGAGGGTTCAGAGCAAATCTCTGGGTCAGAAATTCTGGAGCGGGAGACGGGATTTGAACCCGCGACTTCGACCTTGGCAAGGTCGCACTCTACCGCTGAGTTACTCCCGCTCGACTGAAAGGATTATAGCAGCGATTATAAATGAGCCTTCGAAACACAGGCAATCCCGCACTCCAGCCTGATTCAGCCGGTGGGCCGCCGCCTTCAGATTTTCCCTTCATTCTGCAGGCTTTCATTGGCTCTGGCTGTGATCTGGTTACGCACATCCCAGAGTTCCTTGTATAAGACGTGTTCCTGCCGCTGATGGAGCACCTCCACCGGCGTACCCATCGTCCCCACGACTCCCCCGCCGATGATGCGCTGCGCCAATTTCAAATGATGAAAGCGGAAGATCTGCACCCGCTCGTCAAAATCCAGCAGGCTCTCGGCAACCTCATGAAGGGCAAAATGTTTCTGGTGATGCCGGTACAGGGCATCCAAGGTGATCCCGGTTCGCTCAAGTTGCTCGTAGAACGCCCTCCCCAGACGTGGCCCCACGTGCAACAACGACAAAAAACCTGGTGAGTCCAGGCCGCTGCCGTGTCCTAAGCCAGCGCGGATCAGGTGGTAGTCGTAAGGGGTGATGGTCTCCAGCACATGCAACATCTGGATCGGATAATCAATTTCCATGTTGGCGCGACGAATCAGGCGGCCAGTGTTGCCGAAGTCACCCTGTTCAAGGTGATCGAGCGCACGTTCCAGTTCCCATGCCGCGCCTTTCAGCATCAACTCGGATGCCTGATGCACAACCTGGAATGTGACTTCATCCTTGTGCAGCAGCTCTTCCGGCTGCTTCTGCAGGCTCAGGAGTTCGTCGGTACGCAGGTAGCGCTCGTAATCGGAGGCAGCGGTGCCGGGCAGGATAGGAGTTCGCAGGTCTTCCATGAGGCTTATTGTAAAACCGATTGGCACCGGCTTGAGGAACTAGCCTTCACCGGGGTTCCGTGGCAATGGCCGCACCGTCCACAATCTGTCCGTCCCGCATATGGATAGTGCGGTCGCCGTAGGCGGCGGCTTCAGGATTGTGGGTGATCATCAGGACGGTTTGGCCGAGCGCTTCCTTGGAGTGCCGCAACATATTCAGTACGATTTCAGAGTTCTTGGAATCCAGGTTTCCCGTAGGCTCATCGGCCAGCACGATTGCGGGATGGTTAATCAGCGCTCTCGCCAAAGCCACACGTTGCTGTTCACCGCCAGAAAGCTCGGATGGCCTATGATGCAGGCGTGGCGCGATTCCCAACAACTCAATAATGCGCCGAAAGTATTCATCGTTGGGGCTGGCGTGATTGCCGGCTATGTCCTGCGCGATAGTTATGTTGGAGAGCGCATCCAGCGTAGGCAGGAGATTGAATTTCTGAAACACAAAACCAATCTTGTTTTTGCGCATGCGGGTGCGCTCCCCGTCGGAAAGGCAGGCGAAGTCCGCACCGTCTATCAGCACGCGACCGGAATCGGCGCGCGTCAAGCCTCCAAGCAAATAGAAGAGGGTTGATTTACCGCTCCCCGAAGGCCCTACTACGCTGACAAATTCTCCCTTTTCCACGGTGAACGAGATTCCGCGCAACGCCGGCACCTCCACTTTGCCGACGTGGTAAGTCTTACGCAGGTCCTCAGCTACGATGATCGCTGCCATGCAAAACTTTGATATTACACGAAGAGTTGTAGCGTAGGTCTTGGCGGGGTAGGCGCTCTAATCTACAAACGGAGGGCGCCTAAACGATCACTTCCGGCACTTCCATCTGCCCATTTCTGAAGGCAATCACAAATGCGTCCACTACTTTGGGATCAAAATCCTTGCCTGATCCCTTCTGTATGACTTCTTTAGCGTCGTAGGGCGACATCGCTTTGCGGTACGGACGATCGCTGGTGAGCGAATCGTACACATCCGCGACTGTCAGAATGCGTGATTCCATCGGGATCTCGTTGCCCTGAGAAGGATGGTAGCCCGTCCCGTCATACTTATCATGATGTGCCAGGATAATTGGGATCAGTCGTGACAGTGAACCACCCACCGGTTCGAGCATGCCGACCCCAAGGTCAACATGCCTCTTCATCTCCGAGGATTCGTGCTCTGTCAGCCTTGCCGCTTTGTGCAAAATGTCGCGACTGACCTCGAGCTTGCCCAGATCATGCAGCAGCGCCGCCGCACGAACATCCTCAATGCGGTCTGAACTCAAACCCAGTTGGGCCGCCAGCTTCGCCGCATACACCGAGACTCGATAAGAGTGGTTTTGGGTGTATTTGTCCTTGGATATGAATTGGCTCAGGATGATAAGAATGCCGTGATAGGTACGCTTAAGTTCGCGAACATGCTGCTCTTTCTTCTCGTACAGCGTGCCCATGGTGTAAGCAGTGATCAGCAGGATTCCGCCCCACACCGTAATATCAAACCATTTACCGCTGACCGGAAGAGCTTGTTCTTGTTGCGCAAATAAGACCGGATTGAAGTAGGTGAGAAGCGAGACCAAGGCTACGCTGGCGACCGAAGTCAACGTGGCATGCCGGCGGCCGTAAATGTACGCGGAGAACAGGGTCGGCAGCGAATACAGGCCCAACACCATGCGGTGCGCATCCAGCAGAAAATTCATCAATCCCGCCAGAATGAACAACGACAAAACTAACCACAGCTCGCGGTTCACCTCTTCGAGATGTTGAAAACCGAAGCTCCTAATGGTTTTACGGGAATTCGCTGGCCGCGCCGGCGGAAACTGCGGCATGGCTGAAACATGGTTAACAGTATCTGACCCCACGCTGACCTCCTCCAACTTTAAATGCACCTGCTCCGCGTGAGAACGACTCGCAGGCTGGAGTCACGGACTATTGCTTATTTCGAGCGACGAGATTCCATCTTAGTACCGGTTTCGCGACACACAAGTTACTTACGTACCCGCCGTCTCCAGATTCCTTAACTACGGCGCAGTTGTATTTGTTGAATGGCTTTCCATGACCATCGTAACTAGCCTCCGATGTTACAAGGCCTTAACATTTTCAGTGAGTATGACCTTCCAGTGCTTACTACTTTGCCGCGATGCCGAGCGCATCACAGCGCTTAGACAAGCACTTTCTCGGCTGGATATTGAGGCGGTGGTGTGCGGTGAACCACATGCGGCTCAGGAGCTTTTAAAGAAACAGAAGTTCGAAGCTGCAATCATAGACTTACACCTGCTCAACTCTCATTTGGTGCTGCAAGGCTTCCGCGATCAACCGGACCGCAAGATCATAGTCGCTGCAATTCTTAGCCCAGAAGATACCGTGCGCGGCGCTTTCGATGAGGGCGCAAACTTTGTGTTTTACACGCCCCTCTCACTGGAACGCGCTATGCAAGGTTTGCGCGCCGTAAAGAACCTCATGTATCCGCAGCGCCGCCAGCAGTTCCGAAAGTCGCTGCACATGGCGGTTGAAGTATCTCTGGACGGAATTCATTACGTTAAATCGGTTTTGCTCAACCTGAGTGAGGGCGGCGTCTCCATACGCATGCCTGAAAAGGTCAAGATCACAGAGAAGGTGCACCTCCGATTCTTTCTGCCCGACAGCAAAATCTCGATCGAAACTGTCGGCGAAATCACCTGGGCAGATAAGAACGGGCGCGCCGGCATCCGTTTTGTCAGGCTTTCAAAAGAACACCAGCGCCACGTGCAGAACTGGCTAAATCCTACCGGGCAAGTCACCAAAACCACTCGCTGAACCACGCTGGTCCGTCGGCATATTCAAGAAATAATTCCTCGTGTTAGAGTGTCTGCCGTATTGCCGCGAGGAGACCGAATGCGCCCGCGATCATTGACGATGTCATTATTGCAATTGGCAGTGTTGACCGCCTGCGTTACGGCTGGCTGGACGGCATTGGCCGCTCAGGCGCGCACAAAGTCCCGGCACGTTGAAGTCCGCACCGTGCCGCCGCGTCCAGAGGACGTAGCCAGCATTGACTCCATCATGAAAGCTTTCTACGAAGTTATTTCTGGATCCGCGGGTCAACCCCGGCAGTGGGAGCGCGATCGCAGTCTTTATATTCCAGGCGTTCGATTTGTCGAAATGAGTGAAGACAAAAATGGAAAGCCGCATGCCGAGATTGTGGACCATCAGCAGTTCGTGGACCGGTCAGATCCGCCGCTTGTAAAAAACGGCTTCTTCGAAAACGAACTCCATCGAGAGACCAAACGTTTCGGCAACATTGCACACGTTTTCAGCACTTATGAAAGCCGGACCACGGCCAAGGGCCCAATAATTATGCGTGGGGTGAACAGCGTTGAACTCTTCTGGGATGGCAAGCGGTGGTGGATCGCGTCAGCGATCTGGGACCAGGAACGCCCTGACAATCCGATCCCGAAAGAATTGCTGCCCTAGGTCCGAGCTATATTCCAACCTGTTCTCACGAGTTCAGATATTTTTTTGCTCTGCGTCTTCCCAGCCACATCCCCACAGCTACGCCGGCGGCCGCTACTCCCAGGCGTCTGCGGAAATCAGCTTTCCCGATCCCAGGTAGTGGTTAATCGCTTTTTCCCAGTGCTGCATTTTGTGTTTAAACCATTTTTCGTCGTAGCGCTCGACCTCTTTATTACCAGCTTCGGAGAGGCCGGTGTAGGTGTAGCGAATGCCAGCTGCCGTGTCCCGTCCCTCTGCGCGCAGTGAAATTTTAATCTGTGCGGCCACCAGGCCCGGATTAATCCATGCATATCCGATCCTGAATGCGGCCGGATCGTACTCGGTAACAATCCAGATCGTTTCGGAAGGCTCACTTTGTCCAGCGCCGTGGCCCTCATTGGGAGTAGCAAATACACACCCCGCCTCGGCGACTCCGCTTTGCGAGTAGATCATCCGATATTCCCACCCCGGAACCCAGTCTGCCTCGCGCACCGGGCAGAGCAGCGGAAAGACCTTCTCCGGCGTCGCCTTGTTGCTTTGGGTGTAGGAATGGGTGACGCGTCTGCCCTGAAATTCTGACATGTGTTTCCTCCAAAAAATAAAACGGCCCGCGCCAATAGCGCGAGCCTGACTCGCTGGTCAAAAGAAAACGGGCCAGGCTGGTGACTCAACCTGACCCGCTGAATCCGTATTATCGCACAGAATCTTTAGCAGGACGAGAGTCGTCCAGTGTGCTACGAATGTGCAGGTCTCTATGAGCCATGCGGCCACAGCAGAGGTGTCCCAGAGTTTCTGGGGGTCGGTGTGGGAAGCGATCCAGGGCACACACCAGGACTTCACCAGCGGCAACCTGAATCGCGCCATTCTGTTGTTGGCGATTCCTATGGTGCTGGAGATGGTGTTGGAATCGCTGTTCGCGGTGGTGGATGTGATGTGGGTCGGACGTTTGGGGGCGGATGCCATAGCTACCGTAGGCATCACGGAATCAATGCTGTCGCTGGTATTCGCCATAGGACTAGGCTTGAGCCTCTCGACCACCGCCATGGTGGCGCGTCGCATTGGCGAGCAAGATCCGGAAGGCGCGGCGGTGGCTGCAGTTCAGGCGGTGGCCTTGGGACTGGGCGTGTCCCTGCTCATTGGTGTTCCTTGCCTGCTGTATGGGCCGCGTCTGCTGGGGCTGATGGGCGCATCCCCTGAAATCGTCCGCATCGGCGGCAGCTACACGCGGATCGCGCTGGGCGGCGGCGGGGTTGTGCTGATGCTGTTTCTGAATAACGCCATCTTTCGCGGCGCGGGCGATGCGGCAATCGCCATGCGGCTGCTATGGCTTTCAAACATCATCAACCTCGTGCTCGATCCCTGCCTGATCTTCGGGTTGGGCCCATTTCCACGGTTAGGCGTGACCGGAGCGGCCGTCTCCACATTGACCGGGCGCAGCATCGGCGTGGCCTACCAGTTTTATCGGCTGCTGCGCGGGACAGAGCGCATCCGCGTGCTCACCCGCCAGATCCGTCTCAATCTGCCAGTGCTGTGGCGCCTGATACGGGTCTCGCTCACCGGCGTTCTGCAATTCGCCATCGCGCACACGAGTTGGATCGGACTGGTACGCATTGTGAGCACCTTCGGCTCGGCTGCCCTCGCCGGCTACACCATCGCGATTCGCATACTGATTTTCGTCATCTTGCCCTCCTGGGGTCTGAGTAACGCTGCGGCCACGCTTGTCGGGCAGAACCTGGGCGCAAATCAGCCGCAGCGTGCCGAGGCATCCGTGTGGCGCACGGGCTTCTATAACATGCTGTTCCTGGGAGGCATTGGAGTCGTCTTTATAATTTTCGCTGAACCGATAATACGGCTTTTTACCCACGATCCAGTGGTCGTCCGGCTGGGAACTTCGTGCCTGCGCATCCTGAGCTATGGGAACATCGGCTACTCCTACGGGATGGTCATGCTGCAAGCCTTCAATGGCGCCGGAGACACGGTGACACCCACCATCGTCAACCTGTTCGGTTTCTGGTTCCTGGAAATTCCGCTGGCGTACTGGCTGGCGATCCGCGCTGGCTGGGGAACCAGTGGCGTCTTCTACGCGATCGTAATTGCCGAAGCCGCAATCGCAGCCGCGGGCATTCTGCTATTTCGCCGCGGCCAGTGGAAGCAGCAGAAAATTTGAATGTGGGGGCGGACGCTCTGGTCGGCCAAAAACAAAAAGGCCGATTACGCGAAACGTAATCGGCCTTATTTTTTATGCCGGCGACGACCTACTCTCCCACACACTTTCGCGTGCAGTACAATCGGCCCTGCGGGGCTTAACTTCCGTGTTCGGGATGGGAACGGGTGTTGCCCCCGCGGTATGGTCACCGACAAAGTCGCTCGGATGTTCAAGGAAGCTCGTCTCGCGCTTTAAACCTTATCGCAATGCGATTCGGCGCGCGGTGACTCGCCCAGGTCCTTCACTCGCGCAACTGCGGCGCTCGTTCAGGATGACATCCGAAATTCAAAGAACGGTGAGGACGAAGCCTCACAACTGAATAGATTGAGTGAAATTTAAGGCTGACCGGTCAAAACCGTCGGCGCGAAGCGCTCAGCCTGCAGTCAACTTGAAGTCAGTTTCTACTGAAGTTAGCTGCGGGTACTGAGTGCTTCGATGCACCGAGTAAATTTTATGGTCAAGCCGAACGGGCGATTAGTACTGGTAAGCTACACGCATTGCTGCGCTTCCACTTCCAGCCTATCAAACAGGTGGTCTTCCTGTGCCCTTCTTGCCCCTTACGGGTTGGGAGATCTGATCTTGGGGAGTGCTTCACGCTTATATGCATTCAGCGTTTATCACAACCGAACTTCGCTACCCAGCCGTGCCACTGGCATGACAGCTGGAACACAAGAGGTTCGTCCATCCCGGTCCTCTCGTACTAAGGACAGGTCCCCGCAAATCTCCTACGCCCACATCAGATAGGGACCGAACTGTCTCGCGACGTTCTGAACCCAGCTCACGTACCGCTTTAATAGGCGAACAGCCTAACCCTTGGAACCTTCTACAGCTCCAGGATGCGATGAGCCGACATCGA